>CAYVDX010000481.1:0-3984 GCA_964450485.1 uncultured Calditrichaceae bacterium | reverse complement strand
TTATGGGACGACAATGACGCGGCCGCGCAGAAAATTCTGGAGGTTTATCCCAAACCCTATCGCCCCAGCGGCGGGGAAAAACAGCGCATTTTGCTGGCAATGGCGTTTAAAAAAATCAGCCTTTTGCAGAAAAAGAAATCCCTGCCGGATGAACACCTGTTCGTGTTTGACGAACCGAGCGGCAGCCTGGACGACCATTTGCGCAATCTTTTTTTGCAACTTCTCTTTGAAAAATTTGCGCAAACCCGCTTCAACGCATTGTTTATCACCCACGATTATTCCATCATCAGCGAAATTTATCAGCGGCATCGGGAAATGGCAAAACACTGCGCGTTTAAAGAATTAACCCTTGCGGATGAGGGGCTGCGGATGCGCGACTTTGCGCCCGGCGAATATTTAGACTGGCTGAAAGCGGAAAAATCGGGCGCATTTATTCGCGGCAAACGCGCAAAAATCGTGCTGTCGTTAAAAAGCGGGTACGAAGTGTTTGGCAAAAAAATGGCGATTTCTCACACCGGAAATGGGAAAAATGGCGATGAACTGCGCATCCACGCCGGGGAAATGGTTTACGTCAAAGCCGCCAGCGGCGTGGGCAAAACCACGCTGGCAAAGATCATCATGGGGCTGCAACGCTGCCAACATTTGCGGATGACCTTGTGCGGACAGGCATTCAATGACGCTGCGCCCACGCTTCAATGGCGGCGAAAGGTGTGGGGAAAAACCGCCGGCATGGTTTTTCAACACGCCGACGAAGCGCTGAACTTGCAAGCCACGGTGCGGGAAGTTTTCGGCGGGCTGCCGGTTGCACGGAAGCTGGATGATCCGGCCATCACAAAACAGTTGCTCACGCTTTTTGATATCGCCATCGACGACGCCTTTTTGAGCAAAAAAGTCGCGCTGCTCAGCGGCGGGCAAAAACAGCGGCTCAATTTGCTGCGCACCCTCGCGCTCGACACTGATTTGTTAATCCTCGACGAACCGTTGAACGGGCTGGATTTGGAAAGCATTCAAAAGGTGATCGGGCTGCTGAAGGAAAAACTGGGCAACGGCGCGGCAATTTTGATGATTTCGCACAACGAAGAGATCATCGAGAGCATTGTGCCGCCGGAGAATGTGTATTATTTAAGGATGGCGAGTGAAGGGTGATGGGTGAAGGATGAAGGAGGAAGGGTGATGGGTGATGGGTGATGGGTGATGGGTGATGGGTGATGGGTGATGGGTGAAAAATAGAGTATATTCTTCATTATTACTGTTATTGCGTCAACGCCAGCAAAATTTTGCTGAGAATCTGCTCCCGCTCCACCACGCCGGCCAATGCTTTCTTTTCGCTGATCACGATCATCGCTTCGATGTTTTGCCCGGTCATTTCTTTCAGCGCATCAATGTTGCTCGTTTGGGTCGTGATCGTGTCCATTATCATGCCGGGATAATCGGCTAACTGAATGATATTTCCGCTATTTACGAGCGTTACAAATTCATTCCCCAACGCTTCCTTGCCGAGCAGATTTTTGATTGCCCAGGAAGGCATGCACGCCTGAAAACGGTTTTCCTGATCCAAAAATACCACGAATTTAAAATTGCGATACTGGGAATACACCTCCACCGCGTTTAGCAGCCCGCCGCGGCTATAGTGATTTTCTCCCTGCCCCAAGGTTACGGTCATCACAATCGGGCGGGAATCATCCGGCTTTTTGACCGGAATGACGCTTTGCAGCGCCATTTGCCCTTCAACCGGCACCTGCACATCCTCCGGCTCCACGGTTTCCGACGCCGGGGTGACCGATTCCGATGCCGCGGCCGTAAATTTCGCCTCCAGACCGCCGGGCGTTTTCAGCTCGCTGATTCTGCCGGAAACGATCAGATACACGATCAACGGCAGCAACAGCATGGCAATGGCAACGCTGTCCCCCTCGATGGCCAGCACATTTTTCAAAAACCACAACGCCAAAAATCCCCCGCCCAAAAACAGCAGCGTGATGGTAATGGCACGGCGTTCTTTTTTGTCGTTTAAAAATTCGTCGAATGCATCATTCATGGGGTTTTTCCAAAAGGTTGGTCGCTTCGAAATTCGTCAATAGCTTCCTGAATTCGTTGACGATTCACTTTTCCGGTTTCCCAGTCCTTGCTTACAGCGTCGATCAGTTCTTCAGCAACTAAACGAGAGATCGTCTGGTATAAAATAAGCAGCTTCTCCCGGTCAAGTTTATGAATCTCTTTAACCAGGTGCGATTTTAGTTCTTTATCAGATAAACGAGTTGACAGCATTCTTAAAACACCTTTTTGGCTTCAATTTAACAACTTTTTGTTGAGCAAAACAAGCGGTTTCGCAACAATTTAAATGCCGGGAATTGAAAATTTCCGCGGCAAAAATTGGCGCAATGGTTCAAAATCCTCAAAATATTTCCGCGGCTTGATTCATATCCTGCAACGATCAATGCTGAACGATGTTTAACGGAAAGGAAACCGCTTTGATTTTCCCGTCTAAGTTGTTATTATATTTGTGATAGCGAATGAGACAGCGGACGACAATAGGATTCCCGGGATTCAGAGATTGGAAAACCGGTTTTAAAAAAATAGTTGAAAGACAGAATACTTATACACGTCCTCCAGGATGATTTATGAAATTTGATAAACAGTCTTTCATACGCGCAAAAGCGATTGAAAATCAGAATGATCCCTAAGGACAGAAAATACAGTGGTCAAGGCATGCAATTACAGAATTGCTTAATGATGACTTGACTCGCGCTGAAGTTGAAAAAACTTTTACAGCGTGTGAAATCATCGAAGATTATCCAACCCGGCACCGTCCTTTACCAGATTGTCTGGTATTGGGAATATTGGAACATTCCAACCCATTGCATGCCGTTGTTGCCATCGATGAGATAAATGATCGCATATTTATCATTACGGTTTATCGCCCCTCAAAAGAAAGGTGGGAAAATGACTGGCGTACACGACGAAAAAAATAAAATTTGTCCAAACTGCGGCGGATTGCTTGAAGACGGGTATGCAACGATTCCCTTTATCGTTAATAATGATACAATCATTGTCGTTAAAAATGTACCGGCGGAAATTTGTTCCGATTGTCATGAGCCTTTTACCAACGGCGTGGTGACAGATCGCGTTCTCGAATTGTTAAAGCGTTTGAAATTACTTAAGAGTGAAGTATCCGTGGTGTCTTTTACACCAGGGCAATATGCTTTACCGTAATGGACAAAAAGTCCTGCTTGAAAAAATCAGCTTTTCTTTGCCAAAGGTAAGCGGTTTTGCAACAATTCAAATGCCGGGAATTGAAAATTTTCGCAGCAAAAATTGGCGCAATGGCTCAAAATCCTCAAAATATTCGGTGGTGCAGCCCAAAATCCAACTGCTGATTTTTTGGCGGGGAAGCCGGCCGACCAGGTACACCGGTATGTCGTGATAATAAGCCAGGGTCAGCTCGCCGTGGGTGCCTCCGCCGTTGAGCACGTGCGCATCCCACAGGCAAACCACGTAATCGATCTCGTTGACCAGCATGGCTAAATCGCCGTCAATGACTTTGCGAATGAGTTTTCTAAATTTCGGCAGGTTTTCGTGTTTGGCGGGACCTAACAGCTTGCGGTCTTCACGCGGCAAAAATGTTTCTTCCTCGACGCATGGATTAAACACCTCATGCCCCAGCGATTCGCGCAGGAACGCGGCCATTTCCGCCCGCCAGCCGCAGCCGCGATCCGGGGCGTGTTCCATTGCGCCGGCTAAATATACGTGCAAATTGTTTTTATTGCGATTCACGATTTTTTCTTTGTATCCCCAGTTTCTGCATCTTTTTAAACAGGTTGGAACGATCCACTTCCAGAATTTCCGCGGCTCGATTCATTCGCCGAACAACCGAAGCTGAACGGTGTTTAACAGAAAGAAAACTTCTTTGTTTTTCCTGCTTTAAGTTTTTATCCTGCATTATGCACAGGTTTTATTTAAAATAAATTTAACCTACTGTAATATTTG
>CAYVDX010000480.1:0-3996 GCA_964450485.1 uncultured Calditrichaceae bacterium | reverse complement strand
AGTGGTTTCGGCACGGGAACGACGGTGATATCCGCTATTAGCAGGTTATCCTGCATCTTTTGTGGGATGCGCCCGGGGGTGTGCCCTCAGCGCTGGCGGGGCGATTTCCCCACGTATGTCTCAAATCCAATTTGAGTATTTCCGAAAAACAGTGGCTGAATGACATGCAACAACGGGATGAACAGCCGAATCCGGGGCCAGCCACGTTGGCGGCGGATCCGGAAATCCTGGTTCAGGCGGCGGAAAAGCGCTTCCGGCGTAAAGTGGATCGATTCAGAGAGTGGCGTCGCTATTTTTCGTTTAATGACGTGTTATTCATTGCGCTGGCCGAGGCGTTGGGGTATTCCAAAAACAAATTCCCCTTCCGGCAGCTCCTCTGGGAATTTCCGCCCGGGCGGATCCGTCGGGAAACCTCCCCGCGCTATTTCACCCCGCCGGGCATCTGGCTTTATCTGGCTATCCGGGCCGGCTGGGTACGTCAGGGTCGGCCCGGCGCCGGCCGTTCATTTATCCCCGCCGATGGTCGCGCCCGGCAAATGATCACGCATTATTTTCAACGCGGCTGTCACCCGGTGTTTTCATTGCACGATTGGTCCTTTTCCCGGCTGCGCCCCTTTAACAGCCCATTCATACGGATGGCGGCGCTGGCGCAACTGCTTTATCACTTTCAAAACGAGGGGTTGTTTTCGGCCATGCTCGACATTGCCAGCCGGCGGATGGCGCTTCCGCAAACCATTGATCACTGGCAGCGGCGGTTGGCGCTGTCCATGGATCGGGATTTGCGGAAATTATTGCAAAGGCAATACCGGTTTAACAAACTTCCCCAAAAGATTATGGGGCAACAGCGAATCCGGCAGTTTATCATCAACGGGGTGCTGCCGGTATTGAGCCATTGGGCGCAATGCCGCGGCAACTTCGGTTTCCGGCTTTACCTGGATGGGCTGTATGAAAATTTTCCCGGCAGCGAGACAGCAACGGCGCTAAAGCGGCAACTACGCAATTGTGCCGGTACGGAACTGGCATCTCTTATAAAACAGCGGGCTTTTTTTCAGCAGGGATTGCTGGAGCACCTTGCCCGGCATTCCTGAAGTGTTGCCTGCGCGTCGTTTGATAAAAACATATCATTTTATAAACAACTGTAAAAACAAGACCTACGGCGCCCGCCTCGATTTCAATTCAAAAAGCGATTGACAGTAATTGGTATTTTTCGTTAAAATTCTTTGAAAAAAGTGAGATAATGCAAGACTTGTTTCCCTTTATTAACTTTCTTTTTAACGTGATGGTTGCGGGCTTATGCGGCGTATTAATCGCAAAATCAATGCAAGGGCGGGGACGTTCACCGGTTTTTGGGCTGCAACCGCTTTTTGCAATCGGCGCCTGCGGTCTGATGATCATTGCGACGATTCATCCACTGGGGAATCCCGGGTTAATGGCTGCCGGTACAGCCATTGGAGTTGGGCTTATCTGCGCCGGGATTATATTGCGAACCTCAACATTAGTCAGCGGCATTCGCAGCGCCGCCGCCATTTGGATGAGCGCGATTGCCGGCTTGCTGATCGGCGAAAGTCTGTTTTTAGAAGGGGCGGTTATTGCCATTCTCACATATTTTAGTCTCACCTTGTTACCTGGTGAAACCTCGTGAATGTTTAATGTTATTGGATTTTTTCCGATATTAACTAACGAGAAAGGGTCAGTATGAACGAGATATGGTATCAATCACCGCTTTTTATCAACACGCTTTTAAATGCGCTTTATGCCATTGGCGGGGTCATTTTAGGCGTTTTTGCGGCCATTATTACGTATCGCTTGTTTAGCAAAGTCACCCATTTTCGCATCGCCGATGAATTGGAGAAAGGAAATCTCGCCGTTGGCGTGGTGGTGTGCGGCATTTTTATCATGATCGGGTTGATTGTCGGATTAATCATCGGAATGAGTCTTAACTGAAAAAGCCATGAAACGCTTAAAAAAACATGCAGCAGGATTGCTGCTTTTGCTGATATTGCTATCAGCGGCCTGCCAGAACAGCACCGTTCCGCCGGATACGGCCATTGCCGAGCAGGACAGCCTCATTGCCATGATTGATCAAAAAATCGCGGAAAAAGAGCAGCAGCGCGCCGCGATTCAACATTTCCGAAAACGCCAATTGCCCCGTAACTTTACGAATCAGCTCAAAAAATATTTCCCGGTGATCCGCAAATACGCCAAGCGTTACGGGCTTGATTGGCGATTGATCATCGCTCAAATTCTCAAGGAATCTCACTTCAAGGAATCTGCGCTCAGCAACGTCGGGGCGCGGGGACTGATGCAGATTATGCCGCGCACGGCCCGGGAAATCACCCGGGAAATTGATATTGCCTATATTGCCAAGGATCCGCGGGAAAACATTACCGCCGGTATTTATTATATGTACAAACAGACCCAGAATTTTCAGGACGCCGATCGCGAAAATCGCTTGAAACTGGCGCTGGCCGCGTATAACGCGGGGTCCGCAAGGGTTTATGACGCCCAGGACATCGCCCGGTACCGGCAGCTAAATCCCAACACCTGGGATGCGGTAAAAGCCTGCCTTCCCTTGCTGACCGAGGAACAATGGCAGTTGCATCTGGAAGTTTGGGAGCTTGGCAAGCCCCGTTTCGGCTATTTTTACGGCTATGAAGAAACCATCGATTACGTCGATGACATTATGGATAAATATCATATTTTGCGGCAAATGTACAAAGTCGATCTCGACGATCTGTCCCTCCTCGAGCAAATGAACGCCACGATGTAAGCGGGAAGCATAAAAATTTGCCCCCTCCTCAAGGCTCCCCAAAAACCTTAAAAAATTAGAAAGCTATTTGTTAAAAAGCATCCTTCGCGTACATTTTCGGGCTAAAAGGAACCCGGAACGCGTCATAACGGTTTGCTTTATGAACGAAGGACTTTTTTGAATCACAGAAATGAGGATCAACGAATGAAAAAACGGATAATTTCAATCATCGCATTTTTGCTGGTGATGAGCAGCGTCACTGTTGCCCAGGATGATTTAGCGACCTTTAAAGAAAAAGCATCCCAATATTATCACACCCTGGCGCGGGATGATGTCAAAAATTTTACCTGCAAAATATCTTCCAGTATTTATATCAACTTTATCAAACAATACGCCGACAGCACATTTTACTATCCCCTGAAATTTATCTGGACCAGCGCCGGCAACGGCTACTACGCATTGCAGCCGCTCCCCGAGCTTAGCGATTCCTTGCGCCGGGAAACCCTGACCCGCGCCCAGGCTTTAAAAAATTTATGGAGCGGCATTGTTTACGACATGCAAAAATTCATTATTCGCTCACCCCTGACAGCCCTTCCGGAAAATGCCGCCGCCACATTTGGAAACGACACCGTGGGTATTTCTTTCAGCTTTCGGGATAAAGCGCGTCAGATTACATCCAAAGAAACATTTACCAGGGGCGGCCAGCTTGGGCGGGTGATATGGATTTACGACACTCAAAAAGTGGTCAATTACCCTAAATATAAAGAGCTTGGGGATAAGTGGCTCTGCACGGGGTGGGACAGCCAGGTCTATGAAAACGCCCAAATTACCAGCGGCATCGGCGTGCGGGTTATTTATGCAACACTTGATCATAAAATTGTGCCGGAACAATTCAACATCGTCGCCCAGGCGCGGGAAAAGGAAAACAACATCCCCATTACCAGCAGCTACACCCTGTTTGTGAAGGATTTTCTCTTCAACGAGGATCTACAATTTGTTTCCGCGCCAACCGATTCCGGCAGGGCAAATCCCTGATCAACGATAGGCCCGGACAGACGCCGGATGTTTTTTGGGTATTTGTGTAGCATCAATATTTTGAAAAATACAATGCCGGGTGTTTTCTGATTTGATTGATCCGGTTGTTTGTTTTTGGCGGAATTTCTGTCTGAGTCGCCCATTTTTTGGGCGTCGGGTTTAATTCCGCCTTGATTTTTGGGTTCTGCCGCCTGTCCCGATTTTTTATCGGG
>CAYVDX010000479.1:0-4003 GCA_964450485.1 uncultured Calditrichaceae bacterium | reverse complement strand
GTGTTGGCAGCCGGTACTCCGGCAGGCTGCGCCCGTCCCGGTAGGCGGGCAGGTAAAAAATCTGGGTCATGCGCGTTTCGCTGTGCATGTTCTCGACGGTGATTTCGTAACAGGCCGTCAAAAATGATTTATGGCAGGATTTCGGTTTTAAATACGTCTTAAACCGGGTGCGCAATATTTTACACGCGGCAATCCGAAGACCGGCGCTGTAAATCGCCGGAACAGCCTGGAAGACTCCCATCATTTTCTCCGGAATGGTAAAAATCTCAAATCTTTTTTCTAACATTGCCGCGCTTCCTGTTATTTCAAAAAAAAACTTTTCAAAATTCAATTATCAAACCTGCCGGGCCGCCATAACCCGGCAGGCTTGTTGTGAGTAGAGAAGGATATTTTTGAACCCGCCCGGGCAGCTATGCTGCGATCATCCGCTCCTCTACCAGGTTGAAAAATTCAATAATCCGCTTTATTTCGTTGGATACATCCGCCCTGTTTTGTTCATAATGCCAAAGGCGGTATGCTTTGTTAATCGATTTGACGGCGATATGCCAGCTCAATCGTTCATAATCTATAAACCCGTTTCGCGAGGCGTAGCCGTCCAAAAAGGCGTCGATCATCGAGTTTAAACAGGGGCGGGAAAAACCGCACAAGTTCAGATCGATCAAAAAACAGGCCAAATCCTTGGTGGGGTCGCCATAGGTCAGGGCGTCCAAATTGAACAGGTAGATTTTACCCTGGTTGCTGTATATTTGTTTAAGTTTAAATTTTCCATGAATTTGCCGCAAATCCCTGGCGGACAGCTTCGAGGTTCCCGCGTTCAGGCGCACCGTCAGCGGCAATAACGATTTGCGAATCCGCGGGTACGCCTCGGCTAATTTTTGCGCTTTTCTTAGAAATTCCGTTGCAAAAACCCGCCGCTGTTTGACAGACTTTTCCGTGATCGACTGTTGATGCAGCCATGCCAGGGAAGCGCCGGTTTTTTCCAGCAAATCCAGGTTTTTTGTGGGGGAAATGAATCGCTTCAGTGGCTTTGCGTCAACGGATTCCAGCCACAGGGTTTTAATTTTCCCGGAATATCCCAGGGGACGAGGCGTTACAAAAGCATCCTCGCTCTGCAGGGCGGCCTGTATAAATTTTGATATGTTTTTATACACTTCCTGACCGCGAAAATCCCGGTAGGTTTTGCCACAAATCTCGAGGGGATTTTCATATCCGTAGCGAATGCTGTACAAACGATAACGCATATCACAGGTCTGTTCCGGCTTGTAATTGACGATATCCACGTCAAACAATGGGATATAGCCATGCGTGTGAAAACCCAGGGGCAGCCTTTTGTACGGCAGGTGTTTACGGAGGTATGCGCCGCTTACCGCATGGGCAAGATGAGGTAATTCCGGGTCATTTGGAAACGCATAAATGATTGCATTCAGTTTAGGTAAAAAACTCACCGGTTCGCCAAAACGGGGTTTTTTTAACACTCGCAATTTTGTGTCGTGAAATTCTTTTAGGCTTTGGGCGTCGGGATAGGCCCGGGCGTAAAACACCTGCTTCCCGGTTTTTCTGCGAATGGCGTCACTCACAATCAGTTCATAACCGACTGATAGGAACGTTTTGTTCACCGAATTTTCCCGAAAGTAGCTTTTATAACTCGATTCCAAAACCCGGCACTCTTCGATGACCAGCGCGCCGCTGTCAAACCCGGCAAGCTGTCGCTGTAAAACTTTTTTCATCACCCGCGCGTCTGTCATATCTTCAACAGGAAGGCTGAGCGGTTTAAATAATAAATCCTTCATAACAGTCCCCACAATTTTTCTCCGCCAATAAAATGGAATTCATTTGTATCGATTCCCCGGGAATAATTTCATATAAAAAATGACGCTGCAACTTTAAACACGCGGCTTTTTCGGGCGGCCAGTTCATCAGATAGCTCAAAATCGCCTGGTTGGTCGAGCGATGCGCAACGATCAAAACAGTGCCGCCAGGCTCCCGGTCATAAATTTTCTCCAGACAAACCCACACCCGTGATATTAGTTCAAAAAACGTTTCTCCCCTGTGAACCCGGTGGTGCGCCGGGTTGATCGGCCGTTTTGACCACCGTTTTGATTCCGTAACATCGCATTCATGAATAATTTTTCCTTCCAGATCGCCATAATGTTGGGCTTTTAACCTGTCGCATATTAGTATGGGAAGACGGTGAAGTTCTGCTATCGGCGACGCTGTCTCAATCGCGCGGGTCAGCGGGCTGGCGTAGATGGCGGAAAGCGGTTCCCACTGAAGCGCCCGGGCGAGTTGCCGTGCTTCTTGTTTTCCAGTGAACGTCAACGCCGGGTTTAGCTGTCCCACGATCATCCGCTCTTCTTCCCCCTCGCTTTGCCCCGATATGGCAAGGTAAAGTTTTGCGGGGAGCGACTTCATTATGCCTCCATAGATTTAAAAATTAACATCCATTTTAACCGTAAACTGATATGCAAGCTTATCAACTTCCGGCCCAAAAGCCTTTCCGGCGCGAAATAATCCCCCGCCGAGCTCTATTTCCAAACGTTCCCATTCTTCCAATCCAAAAATGACATCCCATTCCCAGCCAAGACGCGGGTCGGAACCGGTGGTTTTCGCCTTGATTTTGCCCCGCAGGGTTTTTGAGGGGTAAAATTGGGTGTAACGGTGAAACAGAAATTCAACGGAACTGGATCGCAGCACATCAAAACCCGTTGACGCGGAAAGGATGGAAATGTTCGACAATTCCGGGCGGAACAGTTCGCCGTAATACCGAAAGCGATCCACCCCGCTGTAGCGATTATTGTTACGTTGAATGCCGGTTTGGCGAAAGGTTCCGTTTAGGTTGTCGTCTTCATTTTTATCACCGGATGCAATCGCATAACTCATTGTAAATGTGGGATTAAGCGGCAAATTGCTGATCCAGCTAAAGCCGCTGTCAAACGCCCAGCCGAGCGCGTTTACCGCGGATTTGTCATCCACGATTAATTTTTCCTCGCCGTCGATTTCCACATCAGCATATCCAAAAGTGCGAATCCGTCCAATCATGCCGGCAGCGTCCAGCCAGTATTTTAGATCGCCGGCCGCTTCCAGTTCAAATTCACCGGAAAATCGCGGGCCGATCCAGGCAAGGCTAACATCTTCTTCATCTTCCCGATCCGGGTTAAACAGGTCGCCGACGGCGGGGCGTTGGGAAAAATCGTGCTGCAAAATATAAAACAGGTCAAATTGGTGATCCTTTGATATCCCGTAAGATAACCGCCCCAAAAGCCGGGTCACGCCGTCTTGATCCGGGTCAACCTGTTTTCGATTAAACTTGCGCGGGGCGATTTCCCTGGCCAGCCCCATTTCAAAATGAAACCGCCGTTTGTTCACATAAATCCGGATCGCGTCCAAATCGCGATCCCACCACCATTCCCGGGTTTCCCGAAAATTTTGCCGCCCGATCTGCAAACTGAATTTGCTGCCAAACATATTTCCCCAGTAAATCCAGGCTTCGCCGCGATCAAAATCATACACTTTTTCCTGCTTTCCGGCTTCGTGATACAGCAATGCGGAACGGGATGTTTTACCTTCGATAAAAATCGAGGAAGTGCGGGAAAGCCGGTAAAAGAACTCCAACTGAATCGCATTGTCCAGATCAAGCTGGTCATCTTCCTTGGCTTTGTTTAGTTTGAAATCCCCGTTAAAGCGCGATTTTGTGCCGAACTCGCCGCCGATGGTCAGGGGTTTTCCGAACAGGGAAACGGTCAACTGCCGCGAGGGGCGTTTGTCATCAGGATTGCGAATCAGCGATGCGCCGCGATTGTAAACATCGGCCGGAATGTTTACCGGCACGCTCAGAATCTCCAATTGAAGCCCTTCCTTTTCAGCCGCCCGGCTCGCGTTTACAGCGCCTAATATCTTGAAAAAATCACCATCCGCTTCCCTGGGTTCGATCACAGCCGCCGTCAAAACACCTTCTTCGGTGATACGCACTTTGACACGGACAGCTTTCCCCGGCTGAAAATCT
>CAYVDX010000478.1:0-4016 GCA_964450485.1 uncultured Calditrichaceae bacterium | reverse complement strand
ATCAATATCCTCACTGAACCGCAGATGTTCATGCTGCTGGTTCCGGCGAGCCGGGCGATTGAAGTGGTGGACATGATCAAGAAAGAATATGAAGCGCAATTCTCCAAAGTGAAAAATAGGCTGCCGCTCAATCTGGGGATTGTGTTTGCCAAACGCCGGCAGCCGTTGTATACAATTCTGGAAGCCGGGCGCAAGATGATGAACGGGATGAAAAGCGCACCGGTTGTCTGGCAGGTGAGAGACGATGCCTGTTTACATGAGAAGGAAAAATCCGTGACTATTCAATTTGAGCATATTCCTAGAAATGAACAGGATGAATTTGCTCGATCGCTCAAATGGCAGGTCAAAGCCGATCTGGCAAAACAGGGTGCCATCGATTACTATTATCCCTACTTTTACACCACATACAAAGACACAAAAGATGTGCAGGATCGCAGCAATGTTTTTCTCGCACCGCTGCCTGAACAAAACGAAGATGGAAAACAGTCTTATGATTGGGCGTATGCCTGCCATGTTTCCGAACTCAAAGATAATGATCGTGTTTATATTACACCATCGTTTTTCGATTTTGAATTTCTGGAAGTGCCGGGCAGACGGTTCGATATTTATTATGAACAAAACAGACGCATCCTGCGGCAATCACGTCCGTTTTTACTGGACGAACTGGAGCAGATTGAGCGGGTGTGGCAGACGGTCTCCAACGGCAAATTGACCAGCGCACAATTGCGGGGGATTCTGGACGTGATCGAGCGCCGGCGGGAAGAGTGGCTGCAGGACAAGCTGCCGGATGCGCATTTTAAAGAATTTGTCCGGCATACGCTCTATGCAGGGGCAAAAGAGTGGCTGGAGAGCTTAAATGAATCCGATCGAAAGCTTATCATTGACTATGCCCAGAACGGGCGTTTGTTAGATGTTCACGAATTATACATGAAAATTTTAAAACATAAACTGGAGGATTAACCATGGCTGAACAATATGTATTGATGACGCTGGATCCGGTGCACATCGGGACCGGCGGTTACCGGTTGGGTCGGGTGGACAACAGCATCGTGCGCGAGCCGGGAACCAATCTCCCCAAAATTCCGGGCACTTCTTTGAGCGGAGCCATTCGCGCGTATGCGGCGTATGAATATGGCAAAGTCTCCTGCGCCGGGCAGTCGGGACATTGCGGCGAACCGACCTGCCCGATTTGCTACACGTTCGGATATATAAAGGGCAAGGATGAAAATCAGAAAGCCCGCGCCGGCGCCATCAATATTTTTGATGCCCAGATTCTGTTTTTTCCGGTGTGGTCCATGATGGGACCCGTCTGGGTGACCACGAAAAATATTTTGGATCGATTTGGAATCACAGGAAAAAATATAGTAAATGTGCCCGATGGAAAGTTCATTGCTTCCTTTGAGCGAAACAAGGCGCTTAACTTTGGCTGGCTGATGCTGGAGCCCAATAATGGTGACAGCAAAATATCCGAGCTTAATGCTGTCTGGGGCGAGTCGAACGAATGGAATGCCATAAAAGAGAGAATCGCTGTCGTCTCTGAAAGTATTTTCTCCCGCATCGTCAACGACAATTTAGAAGTGCGCACATCGGTCTCCATCAACCCGGAAACCGGCGCGGCCGAAAGCGGGGCGCTGTTCACGTATGAGGCAATTCCGAGGTCGACTTTTTTGGTGCTGGAGGTGGTGCAGCATGATTTTAGAAATGAATTTCCAAATACAACGAAGAAAGCAAAAATAGTAGATAAAGATAAAGGAAAATATCAAGATAACGCCGGTGATAAACTTGGCAAAACATGGAGCAGACCCATTGACGTATTTGAATCTGGTTTATCTCATATCGAACTACTCGGAGTCGGCGGTATGGGCACGCGTGGTTTTGGCAGAGTGCGCTGGGTAACAGCAAAGAATAACAAGCAGGAAGAAACGAATATAAATGCCCAAAACGATAGCAAACCTGAAAACGAAACAGAAGCGAGTGAAAAAGGGGAGGGGATCGAAAATGGAGAATAAAAGTATAGATAATTTGGCCGGGGAAACCGCGCTAGCGATCTGCGACGATAAAGTGATAGATATTGGCACTATGGAAAATTTAGCTACCAAGGCGCTTGGCGTATTGCAGGAGCAGGGTGTTTACGCAATGATTGTGTTTTTACTTTCAAAAACGAACAATAAGCCTTTTGACAGGCTTAAGAAAGCTGACGAAGCGAGATCTGCTGTATTTTGCATCGATAAATTGAATGATTGTTGGGAATATTCTATTTTAAATTTTTTACCAAAAAAGGAAAATACCAAGTTGTCGCCATTAAAATTAAATATTCCTAAAGAAGCATCAAAAGATGACCAAAAAAGATTAGAGTCTGAATTTCGGGAAAAACTACTTAAAGTCAAAAGAACTATTTTAGATCAATATATTAATCTGTCAAATTCTTTAGAAGAATTACTTTTCGTCAAAGAATTCTATGAACAAACGCTCATTTACGTGCGCCATATAGCCAAGGGGATGAAAAAATGAATCATCAAAATAATACCTCACCAAAATGGAATATCCATAAAATTGTTTTCGAATTGCGTTCGCCCATGCATATTGGCTGGCGCAAGATGGCAAATATCCAGTACACCCGCTATTATGTTCCCGCCAGAACAGTTTGGGGCGCATTAACCAATGCGATCGTAAAGCAAGACAAAAGCCTGTCTTTTCAGGAAGTGGGCAAAGATTTGAAACAGAATCTGCGTTTCAGCTATTTTTACTTTACTCAAAATGCAGATGGGTCGGATCCGCTCATTCCCGAATATAGACAGAAGGGACTCTCTTTCGGCAGGTTAACCAAAAACGATTTTGAGCGGGAATTTCTGGACTCTTATGCTGCCACCGCAATACAGCCGGAATCTTTTTCCGCTGAAGAAGCAAGTTTGCACGAAGTGGAGATTATTTGCGCGGCGACTAAATCCGAAGGAAAATCGGTTTATTTGACAGGTTATGTTTTTGAAAAAACGGATTCTGCCAATCTTCATGATTGGCAAGAGGCAATCAAAAGTTTGCAACTTGGCGGCGAGCGAAAATATGGTTTCGGCAGGGTAAAAGGCAAAGTAACCGGCGTAAAGACGGATAAAATTTTCGGTAACTATGCCGTCGAATTTACTTCTCATGAACCTGTGTTAAAAATTAATCATGGTGATCCTTTGCCGGCTCATGTGGATACTAAAAGTGGTTTGAATGATGCCATTATAAGCGGCGAAACAGAGATGCTGGTAAGTCGGGAAACAGAAGTTGCCGAAAAATTTGGTCAAAGCATTTCCGAAGCGAAGCTTTGCTTTACACCGGGTACAACGTTTGAGACGGAATTGACAATCAAGTTCGCCGAAAATTTTATTATGGAAATCATTTAAGCATCTATTCAGGAATAATGCGCCATGAAACGACCCTATTACATTTTCAGCATTTACCGCATTCGTCGGCAGCAGAACACGCTGTTCTTCGAAAAAGCGGCAGACAGCGAGGTCGAGGAACCTGCGCAGGCGTCGGACGAGGTGTTGGTGGACAGCGGCGATTTTGAAGCAGAGCGCGACGAACGCGACCACGTGCAAAAACGGGTCATTCCGGTGTAAGACATCGAGTCCGTGTATTGCTTTGGCGAGATAAA
Organism: uncultured Calditrichaceae bacterium; assembly: GCA_964450485.1. GTDB lineage: Bacteria > Calditrichota > Calditrichia > RBG-13-44-9 > J075 > JACKAQ01. The sequence continues at coordinate 376 of CAYVDX010000478.1, read as the reverse complement.
TGTGAATATTCAACCGTTTAATTTGGGGCTCCCTGAAAACGTCATTACTAATTATCCCTGAAAAACCCTATAACATATTAACATAAAATATTAAATATATTGTAAATAAATGGCCGAATATAGTATATTAAATTGCAAGAAAACAAAAGAAAAGCTTAAAAACCTTGCAATTTTAGAACAAAATAGGAGGCCATTGTTTTGCTGTCGCGGAGCGAAAATCCAAAGGGAAAGACCAGAGATTTATTTCGGCAACGGTTAAGTGACATGATTAATATGAGCCATGAATTGGTGATTCTATCGAGGCATATCGATTGGGAGGGTCTTGAGCAAACGTTATCGGGTCTTTATGTTTTGGACAATGGTCGTCCGGGCAAAC
>CAYVDX010000477.1:0-4020 GCA_964450485.1 uncultured Calditrichaceae bacterium | reverse complement strand
CGGGTCTGTTCCGCCTTTAACTTCAATGACCAAAAGTGTTTTTCCATTCTTATCCAGAATAGAAATATCCGGCTCACTGGAAAACAGGAAGGAACGCTGATTCGTGAGCATAACGCCTTTGCATTCCCTGATATTTTTTAACAGCTTTTCGCTCTTTACATCTTTGAGTGCGACGATTGAACGATCACTCTTCTTGATGAACGCATGCAACAGTTCTCTTTTGATGGCTTCCCGAACTAACAACCGTTGAACAGCGTGTTCCGCTTCTTCACCAATTGCATTCCGCCAGGAACCGTCAATTTGCGATCCTGTAGAAGCGAACAAAATTCCGTGTAATTCAAATGCTTCTATTTTATCAAAAGCGCTTTCAATAATCAGAGAAATGTGTTCATTAAATAATTTTGAAAACGATAAAGCACTATTTTCGGGAAGCCCGGTTTTATCACCATTTTCATATTTTGACGGATCGAGTTGAATCAGATATTTAGTCGCTTTCTGTGATAGAACCGCAATATTACGATAATAGGCGACCAGCTTCGGGTTTTCTCGCAGCAATCTCGGATGAGAAAATACCTGAATGAAGGCTAACTCATTTTTCTCGATTAATTCAAATGCCTGTTCGGAAACGCCCCATTTTGGGTAATCATCCCAATTAAAATTATCCGCATGAGGAATGAGCTGCTTTATCATGGAAGGAAATTCAAACGTTTGATATTCATGTAATCGGCGATAGAAAAAGGTTGACCGCAGGCGATAATTGATTTTATGCGCTTCTATCAGCAATAAATCCTTTTGCTTTTTTGGCATTTAAACTTTCTCCCACACATAGACGCATTTGCGTAATTCACTCCGGCCATGATTGCCCATTTGCTGGCTGCTATTTCCTTTTCCCACGGGAAGGGTCCATATTTTTTTAACAGCCAGCCCAAAGGATTCGGCAAAATCGGATAAGATTAAATCAACGGGTATTTCTTCGCCGCCATATCGCACATTATCATTAACCATTACGACAAAGCCGTTCTTTTTTAAAATTTTATGCATCTCAAAAATGATGAACGCCATTTCAAAAAAGTAGTTTTTGACCATTCGTGGGATATTTGAATTGTTCAACAATTTTTTGCTGTTTAACTGTTCTAAAACAGTGTTTATTTCCTGCATCGCTCCACAGGAATTATAAACCGCTGCAACCGTTTGAAAATCCGAAAGCCGATTTAAGTTTTGATAGATCGCCTTTAAAAAATCATATTTCTCTTTATTCTCCACCGTGCAGGAAAGCATGGTCTGACGAAGGCTTTTAACGGCTTCAGCATCATATCCCAAAAACACCAACTCAAGCGCATACGTTCTGGTATAGTCGTAGCGATTGCAATATGGCGGGGAAGTCATTATAAAATCAAAGGAATCGTTCTCTAATCTTGGCAGTATTTCCAGCGATGAACCTTGGAGCGTTTTTAATGATTTCTCTTTATATCCATTCGCATTTCCATTGGAAAATAATTCCAAATTAACCACGGGATTCAAATCCTGTTCTATTTGTTTTAGCTTTTTTTCAACCGCTTCCTGAAATGAATATATTTTACCTTTATCGAATTTGGTTTTCCCCCAACTTCGATTGGCCCGATGATCCCATCTTAAATATTGACCATCTTTTCGCGTATAACTTATTTCTTCCAGGACCGAAAAAGCGGCAAACTTAAACAGAGTTTGAATATCTTTATCGGGGATTTTGTTACAGTGTTCTAAGTACAGATTTAATAACTTTTCGTTTACTTCGGGGAATGCGCCTTTTGTTATCGGAATATTTTTAAGCTTGTTTGTCGGCGATGCGTTTTTATCAAAAGCGTCCCAAAATGTCGTAATCGCTTTGGCAAACTCACTTCCCCTAACTCTCTCGGAAGCCGATCTCGCTTCCATTGCAAAAATACCAACGGGTAGTAGTTCTATTCCCGTGGAATCCCAACCAAGCTCTTTTGCCGCAAACAAAGTCGCGCCGGCGCCGGCAAAAGGGTCTAAAATGTGACCTGCTTTGGGGTGATATTTATTGATGTAGTATTTTACAAGTCTTTTAGAAAACCCCTCTTTATATTTAAACCATCGATAAAGCGCTTCTTGCTTATTCGCCTGAAAGCTGACGAGCGTGCGGTTTAATTTCTGATCCATTTCGATCAAGTTTTTATATTTTTGATATAGCCTGTCGCGCTCAACATCCGTTGAAATTGTCTTTAAAAATGCCACGATTTCCCTTACTTACAAAAGATGTCTGATAATTACGACAAAATCCGCACAAGATGATAATTTTTCCGCCCTTTGCGCAGCACCAGGAATTGCCCGTCAATGCTGTCGGCTAAGGTCACGGCGTGCTGCATTTCCACTTTGTGATTATTCAGAGACACGCCGCCGCCTTGCAGCAACCGCCGCGCTTCTCCTTTGGATTTTGCCACCTGCGTTTCCGCCAGCAGCTCGATGATGCTCAAGCCGTGGCCTTCAAAACGGGTTTTGGGAATTTCGCTGGAGGGCACGTCTTGAAAAATATCCCGCACTTCGCTGGCCGTCAAGCCGGCGATTTCACCGCCGAACAGCACTTTTGCGGCTTTTTCCGCACTGCTTAGTCCGCTTTGCCCGTGCAGCATTTGGGTGACCTCCCGCGCAAGGGCGCGTTGGGCGGCGCGCTGCTCCGGCTGCGTTTCCAGCGCGGATTGCAGTTCAGCGATTTCCGCCTGCGTTCGCCAGGTGAAGTATTTGAGGTATGGAATCACATCCGCGTCATCGGTGTTCAGCCAGAATTGGTAGAAGCGATAGGGCGACGTTAATTCCGCGTCCAGCCAGACGGCCCCGGCTTCGGTTTTGCCGAATTTGACGCCGCTGCTGGTCGTCACCAGCGGCGTAACAACGCCGTAGGCCTTGCCGCTACGCAGCCGCCGGATCAAGTCGGCGCCGGCAACAATGTTGCCCCACTGGTCGCTGCCGCCCATTTGCAAACGGCAGTTGTGACGGTCGTAAAGCACTAAAAAATCATAGGCTTGCAGCAGCATGTAGCTGAATTCCGTAAAGGTGATCCCGTCTTCCGATTCGATACGCCGCTTGACCGACTCCTTGGCCAGCATGGCATTCACGGTGAAATATTTACCCACATCCCGCAGAAAATCGATGTAGCTGATGCTGCCCAGCCATTCATAATTGTTAAGCAGTTTAGCGGGATTTTTTTTCGCATCAAAATCCATAAAATGTGCCAATTGATCGCGAATACCGGCCACGTTTTCTTCCACATCTGCCTGCGTCAAAAGCTGACGCTCTTTGGTTTTGCCGCTGGGATCGCCAATCAGACCGGTGCCGCCGCCGACCAGCGCAATCGGGGTGTGCCCGAACCGCTGGAGCCGCGCCAAATTCATAATTTGCAACAGGCTGCCCACATGCAGGCTTTTTGCGGTTGGATCAAATCCGATGTACCCGGTCAGTTTTTCTTTTGCCAGCGCGTCTTTGGCGCCTTCGGTCGCATCGTAAAGCACGCCGCGCCATTTCAATTCGTCGTATAAGTTCATGGTAATCAAATCCTTAGGAAAATGTTCGTTTGTGATTCAGCATTCGTTCTTCCTATCTCGTTCCACGTTCCGCGTGGAATGCCATCCCCCGACGCTCCGCGTCGAGTATGTGACGCAGGATGAGCCAATAAAAACCGTTGAAACGGTTACCGGTATTCATGTCCTCTACTCACCGGGTTAAAACCCGGTGTTAATAAAAAATTTCTCATTAACACCGTGGCTTCAGCCCGGTGATAAAGGCTGCCATTTTTCTTGACGCCTGAAAGCGGAATGCAACTGCTACTTCACCCGGTATTGCTTCTCCAACCGTTTCATTTCGCGCTGCTGATCGCGCTTGGCAATGTCGTGACGTTTGTCGTATTGGCGCTTCCCGGTTGCCAGCCCGACTTCCATCTTTGCCCAGCCGTTTTTGAAATATACCTTTAACGGAATCAGGGTCACGCCTTTTTCCAGCACTTTGCGATGCAGTTTGCGAATTTCC
>CAYVDX010000476.1:0-4030 GCA_964450485.1 uncultured Calditrichaceae bacterium | reverse complement strand
AACAGCGATTTGGTGAAAATCAATAACGCGGATCACACCATTTTGAGCAATTGCGAAATACGCAACGGCACCAAAGACGGCGTCGATCTCTCAAATTCCGATGATGTGTTGATCGAAAATTGCCGGATTCATCACCTGCTCGGCGGTTCATTTAACAGCCAGGTGGACGCCCACGGCATTGTGGCGGCAAGCGAACAAAATTTGACGATTCGCGGCTGCGAAATTTTTTATGCCTCCGGCGATTGTTTCCAAACCGACCCGGGGCGCGGCGTGCCGCGGTGGGACAATATTTTGATCGAAGACAGCAAACTGTGGACCGGCCCGTTGCCCGCGGACGCCGCCGGGTGGAACGCCGGGGAAATTCCCGGTGAAAATGCAGTGGATACCAAAACGAACAGCGGTGACCCGGCGTATCGCGCGCGAATCACCATTCGCAATGTCGAAGCCTACGGATTCACACCCGGGTTTATCAACAATCGCGCGGCGTTTAATATCAAGGAAAAAGTCGAGTGCCGGTTGGAATCGGTGAAGGCGCATCATAATGAAATTGCCTTTCGCCTGCGCGGGCCGGGCAGCCACGGCGGGGCGCACGTCACCATCATCAACGCCATTGCCTACGATAACGACAAGACCTTTCGCACCGAGGATGGATTGGAAATGATGCACGTTTACAACGCCACCTTTGATAAAGGCAACAGCGGGCGATATTTTCAAAACGCCGGCGGCGGCTACGATCAAGCCGGATTTGATCTGCGCAACTGCCTGTTTTTGGGCGCAAAACCCGGGGACGCCGGCGATCCTTCGAATATGTCTGCCAATGGTGGTTTTTTTATCGACGCGGCGGCGAATGATTATCGTTTGAGCGGCAACAGCCCGGCCATCGACGCCGGGGTGGATATCGCCGAAGTCAGCGAAGATTTTAACGGAGCACCGCGACAGCCGGGCAGCTATGACGTTGGCGCGTTTGAATTTAACGGCACGACCGGCATCGAAGACGATGCGCCGGAAGACGGGGCTGTGAAAGGGTTTTTGCTGCATCCCAATTATCCCAATCCCTTCAACCCGGAAACGACCATTGCCTTTGAAACCGCGCGTTCCGCGCCGGTGCAACTGGAAATTTTTGATACGCTCGGCCGCCGGGTTCGCACCCTGATTCGCGAATTGCTGCCGGCCGGCGTTCACAACGCGGAATGGAACGGTCAGAACGATTTCGGGCAGCAAGTCGGCAGCGGCGTTTACCTGTATCGCCTAATTGTCGGGCAATCCGCCCAAACCCGCCGGATGCAGCTGATTCGATGAAACAAACGGTTTTGTTTAACCCCGTTGGGGTATGGGCCTTCCTGTACGGCTATTTTACCCAGGGTGTCCCGGAACGCCGGGAAACCCTGGGCTTTGATGTGTAACGCCGTTCCGAAAGAATCCGGAATCTTCGGATTGGCGTAAAAACCCCCACCGCCTGCCCCGATTATTTTAAGAATTTTCATTCCTGAATCAACTTTTCACATTTCATTTGAATCTCTCCTCACTCGATCTGCTTTTCTTTTTTTTGGAAAAGCAGATCGATTCCTTTTGAATTTTAGCATTTCCGGTATTATTTTCCCGCCGGTGATTTATCCATTACCCAAACACGACTAAAACAGGCGATGGCTTAACGGCATTCCACGAATGAACAAACTGACGATTGGAGGTTCTAAATGAAGCAAATACTGGTACTTGGCGCGGGTCAAAGCACACCTTACCTGATCAATTATTTATTGGATGAAGCGCAAAAACACAAATGGTTTGTCACCGTTGGCGATCTGAATTTAGCCAATGCTCAAAAAGCAGTGGGAAATCATCCCGGCGGCAGCGCCATTCATTTTGATATTAACGACGCCGTGATGCGTTCGACCCAAATCAAAAAGGCAGATGTTGTGGTGAGCATGTTGTCGCCGATTTTTCATCATTTAGTGGCATTGGAATGCGTCAATCACGGGGCGCACATGGTTTCAGCGTCGTACGAAAGCAAGAAAATCAAGGCGCTGGATTTGGACGCCCATCGCCGGAACCTGCTCATTCTGAACGAAATGGGGCTCGATCCCGGCATCGATCACATGTCCGCCATGAAACTGATTCAGCACGTCCGCGATAACGACGGGCAGATTTCGGCGTTCCTTTCGTATGGCAGCGGTATTCCCGCCCCGGACATGACGTGCAACCCGCTTCGCTATTGCATTACCTGGAATGCGCGGAACATCACCAGGGCCGGCGAGGTCGGGGCATTATACAAGGAACAGGGCAAAATAAAGGTGCTGGCCTATCATCACGTGTTTCACCGAACCTGGCCGGTCGAGGTGGAAGGTGTGGGAACATTGGAAGCGTATCCGAACCGTAATTCCCTGATTTATGAAGAATTATTTGGGTTGGACGGCGTGCGGACAATGATCCGCGGCACCCTCCGTTACCCGGGCTGGAGCGAAACCTGGTCGCAAATCGTGCGATTGGGCATCACCAACGACACCATGCCGATTCCCAATTTGCACGAGATGACTTATCGAAAGCTGTTGGAAATGTTTTTATCGATCAACGTTAGCGGCGGAAAGTTGGAAAACCGCGTGGCAAATTTACTGCAAATTAATCCCACCGGCAAAATTATGGAAAATCTGAAATGGCTGGGCTTGTTTGAGGATGAAATCATCGGCGGCGACGTCTATACAGCGGCGGATGTGCTCACGAATTTGCTGGTGAAAAAACTGGCGCTGCCGGAAAACGGGCGGGACATGGTGATCCTTCAGCACGAAATCGAGGCGACTTATCCCAAGGAAAAAAACCGGCGGGAGCGCATTTTGGCGACCATGATCGAATACGGTAAAGCTGGAAAATATACGGCGATGTCCAAAACAGTGGGGCTTCCGGGCGCTATCGCGGTTAAATTAATTTTAACAAACAAGCTGCCGCTGACCGGCTGTCACATCCCGACCCATCCGGCAATTTATGAGCCGGTGTTGAAGGAACTCAAAAAATTAGGCTTAACATTTACCGAGAAATTTCAGGAAATTCGCGACGAAGCGTGATTTTGCCGGACGGTGGATCAGAAGTGCGGACTTTAGTCCGCCTGCATGAAACCTGCTATCGTTTGCTCTTCCCCGATGACGCGCGACGTTCAAATGACCCAAAGACTCAAGGCTGACAAAAATTGCGAACAAACAATGAAGCGCTCATCATCGGCGGCGGCATCATCGGCATTTGCGCCGCGTATTTTTTGCAAAAAAGCGGCTGGCGCGTCACGCTGATTGAACGGGAAACACTGGGTTTTGGCTCATCCACCGGGAATGCCGGGCTGATTGTGCCGAGCCATTTTACGCCCATGGCCGCGCCCGGGATGATCGCCAAAGGCATGAAGTGGATGTTCAACCCGGAAAGCCCGTTTTACATCAAGCCGCGGCTGAATCGCGAATTGCTTTCCTGGCTGTGGAAATTTCGCGGCGCGTGTAACGAATCGCAGGTAAACAAAGCAATGCCGCTGCTGTTAAAGCTGCACTTGGAAAGCAGAAAATTATACCGGGAAATCGCGAAATTACCGGCGATTGAATTTGGGCTAACAGCGCGCGGTCTGTTGATGCTTTGCAACAGCGAATCCGGCTGGCGTGAATTGGAAGAATTGGTGAAAAAAGGACAGGGAATCGGGCTAAATCCGCGCATGATGAGCGCGTCGCAAGTGCGCGAAATGGATGATTCGCTGCAAACCTCCGCCAAAGGCGGCGCTTATTTCCCCGAAGATGCGCATCTTGATCCGGGCAAGTTTATCAGTGAAATGTCCCGCTTTTTGCGCAAAAAAGGCGTGGAAATCCACACGGGTGTGGCAGCACAAGAATTTATCATCAAAACCGGGCGAATTTCAGCGATCCGCACGAATCGCGGCGAACTGCGAGGGGATCAATTCGTGCTGGCCGCCGGATCATTTTCCCCGGCGATTGCACGGGAATCGGGGCTAAAATTTCCCATTCAGCCGGCCAAGGGCTACAGCGTGACGCTGCATCACCCCAAAAAC
>CAYVDX010000475.1:0-4032 GCA_964450485.1 uncultured Calditrichaceae bacterium | reverse complement strand
ATCAGGCTTTCCGGCAACAGCACTTTTGTTATTCGGGCATCATACAAACTGAAGGCGATCGGGCGGTCGCTATATTTTTTGAGATCGGACTGGTATGCGGAATCCTGGTCCAAATGAAGCTGCCTGGCCCACAACGCCTTGCGATAGCCGTCGAGGATTTTGTTTAGGCTTTTTTGCCGTTCCTCCAATGTCAACTGGTTCAGCGGGCGACCGGGATAATCGGTTTTCAGCTTCGTCTCCAGATCACTGATGGTTACTTTGTAATCACCTGCTTTTGCAACAATTTTATCCGCCGGTTCATTGCTGCAAGCAGCCAAAATGAACAAACAAACGCTCCAAAACAGCATTGGCGTCAAGCGTTTGACCATCTTTTCTCCTCCTCTTTATTTTACAGTTATCAGGCATCAGCTTTGCGGCGTCAAGCAGCGGTGTTCAGGTGGGCAGACTAAAGTCTGCACGCCGCTCATTTTTCACGCCTCACGCCCCCGAACTTATTTCGCTGTCAGACATTCTGCAAGAAATATTTCGCAAAGCTGATGCGATCTTTAATTTCGCGCCCTTTTAACGCAATCACCGCTTTTAATTGTTCCGTCTGCATAAATTTTAGCGTCGCCAATTCCTGGTTGATGTAGCGCGGGAGCTGTTTTTCGATAAATGCGTCTTTGGCAACCGCGCGTTCGTCGAATACCAGGATCAGCTTCTGTTTGCTGATTTTGACGTGCTTGATGTATAAATTCGAGGCCAGCTTTTTGATGCGGGCCATTTCCACCAACCGTTCCGCCGGTTCCGGCAGCGGGCCAAAACGGTCGCGCAATTCATTCACCAAATTGTCGATGGAATGCTGATCATCCAAATTCAGCAAACGGTGATAGATGATGACTTTTTCATTCGGGGAACCGATGTAGCTGTCGGGCAGGTACATCTCCGCATCGATGTCCACCGCGGCGTCCACGCGCGGCATGCGGTCTTCGAAAAAATCTTCCGGCAGGGTTTCCTGCTGAATGGCTTCCACTGCTTCCCGCAATATTTTTTGATATAAATCGTACCCCACCGCGTTGATAAAACCGCTCTGTTTGTGCCCCAACAAATTCCCGGCCCCGCGAATTTCAAGATCGCGCATGGAGATTTTCAGCCCGGAACCGAGATCGCCAAATTCCTCGATGGCATACAGCCGCTTGATGGCCGTCTGGTTGAGCCGTTCCTGCGGCGGGATGATCAAATAGGCATACGCCTGGCGATCCGAACGTCCCACCCGCCCGCGCAATTGATAAAGCTGCGCCAGCCCGAAGCGATCCGCCCGGTTCACGATAATCGTGTTGCAATTGGGAATATCCACGCCGTTTTCAATGATCATCGTGGCAATTAGCACGTCGAATTCGCGCTTGTGGAATTTGTCCATAATGTCTTCCAACTGGCGTTCCTTCATTTGCCCGTGCGCAATGGAAATTTTAGCTTTTGGCACAATGTTCCGCACCATATTTGCGATGGCGTCAATGGTTTGCACGCGGTTATGCACAAAAAATATCTGTCCGCCGCGATCGATTTCGTAGGTAATCGCTTTGTAAATCAACTGTTCATCCCAGGTGGTAATTTCGGTCATAATGGGCAGGCGATTGCCCGGCGGCGTATCCACAATGGAAAGATCGCGCGCGCCCATCAACGACATGTGCAGCGTTCGCGGGATGGGCGTAGCCGTGAGCGTGAGCGTGTCCACGGCAACCTTGAGCTGCTTGAGCCGCTCTTTGTGGGTCACGCCAAATCGCTGTTCCTCATCCACAACCAACAAGCCCAGGTCCTTAAATTTTACATCTTTGGAAAGCAAGCGGTGCGTGCCGATGATGATGTCCACATCGCCGCGTTCCAGCTTTTCCAGCACCTCTTTTTGCGCCTTGCGGCTGCGAAACCGCGAAACAACGTCCACATTCACCGGGAAATTCGCCACCCGCTCCCGAAACGTGCTGTAATGCTGTTGCGCCAAAATGGTCGTGGGAACCAGCACGGCCACCTGCTTGCCGTCGGTCACTGCTTTGAAAGCGGCGCGAATGGCCACTTCGGTTTTGCCGTAACCCACGTCTCCGCACACCAGGCGATCCATCGGCTTTTCTTTTTGCATGTCCTTTTTGACCGCCTCGGCGGCCTTGGCCTGGTCGGGCGTGTCTTCAAACGGAAACGAGGCTTCCAACTCTTTTTGCCAGAGCGTGTCTTCGTTAAAGGCAAAGCCTTTTTGCGCCAACCGTTTCGCGTAAAGCTCCACCAATTCCCGCGCCACTTTTTCCACCGAGCGGCGGGCGCGGCTTTTGACGCGCTCCCATTCCGAGCCGCCCAGCTTGGTCAATTTCGGGGTGAATCCCTCTTCGCTGGTGTATCGCTGAATGCGATTGAGCTTGTCCAGGGTGACATAAAGCACGTCGTTGTCCAGGTAGCGCAGCTTGATGCATTCCTTTTCCAATCCCGCCACGGTGATGCGCTCTGTGCCCACATATTTGCCCACGCCGTAATCAACATGCACCACAAAATCGCCGTAGGCCATGGTTTGCAAATTGCGAATCAGGCTGCCGGAAACCCGCAGGCGGCGTTTTTTGCGGCGCATCCTCAAACGATTAAATATTTCGTGATCGGTGAGGCATTCGATGTTGTGCCGCGGCAGCGAAAAACCGTGGTGCAGCTCGCCCTCCAAAAATTTGATGGGCGGCACAAAGCCGATTTCTTCGTCTAAAATATCCGTCAATCGCTTGCGGGAAGGTTTGCCGTCGTGAAGCAGGTAAAGCTTGTGCGTCACCGGTGCGCCGGACGGTCTCACCAGCATTCGCTGCAAATATTCGACAAAAAGTTTCATGTTTCCGAGAAAAGCGGTCGGCGGGACGCTGTTGAAATCCAGGTCGGTTTTGGCTTTTGTGCCTAAATGTTCGTGGGTGATTTGCCGGAATTTCCCCAGCGCGTCGCCCAACTCGCTTTGCGTCAAATATAAATCAGCCGGTGATTCAACCGCGAATTCCCCAGCGTGCGTTTCAAAGCGGAATTCGGCGTCTTCGTGCCATTGTTTGAGCAATTGGCGGCAGCGCGACGGGTCTTCCCAAAACATGATCGAATCGGGGGGAAAATAATCGAAAACCGCGGCCGTATCTTTTTCATCGGCGGATTTACCCAACAGGCGCGTTTTGCGCACCTGCTCGATGGAAAGCTGTGACAGCACGTCGAACTCGCGCATCGACTCGATGGTATCGCCGAAAAACTCGATGCGGCAGGGCGTTTCCGATTCAAAGGAAAACACGTCTAAAATGCCGCCGCGCGCACTGAACTGCCCGATTTCCTCAATAATCGGCACGCGCTCATACCCGCTTTCGGCCAACCATTCGATGAGCAAATCGCGCTCAAAATCCTCGCCGACTTCCAGCCGAACGATGTTCCGCTGAAACGTCGCCGGCGATGGCACGCGGCGCAACAACGCCGGCGGCGTGGTCACGACAATGACGTTGGGTTGCTCAATGGCGGCGGCCAGCGCATTCAACCGCATGCTGTAAAGCGCCGGCGTGAACATGCCGGTATCAAACGGCAGCACTTCCGCCGCGGGAAAATACACCACATGCGATTCCGGCATAAATGCGCGTAAATCATCGACCAGCCTTTCAGCGGCGTCGCCCTCCGGCAGCACCACCAACTGCGGCTTTTCCGCGCTTTCCCGGATAAAATTCACCACGACGGCAAAAAAGGAACCGTAAATTCCCCGCAGCGACAGCGCGTTTTTGTCACGCAGCAATTTTTGTAATCTTTGAAATTCCGGCAGTTCGTAAAATACCGGCTTTAGCTTTAGCATTTTTTTCGCATGTTTAAGCGTTTGCGTTTTTTACCTGTTGAGCTTTATAATTTAAGGCAGGATTCCGGGGATTTCAAAGGATAAAGGATTTCGCGGGAGTGCGGACTTTAGTCCGTTCCCGTGATGCGTGATGGCGTGATGGCGTGATGGCGTGATGGCGTGATGGCGTGATGGCGTGATGCGTGATGCGTGATGCGTGATGCGTGATGCGTGATGCG
>CAYVDX010000474.1:0-4033 GCA_964450485.1 uncultured Calditrichaceae bacterium | reverse complement strand
ATTGCAGCTCTTTTTGACACGCTTCGCAGCCGAACAAATGTTCGGCAAATTTGTCCCGTTCCGCCTCGGTCAGCGTATCCAAGAGGTAGCCCTCGATAAAATATTCCCGTTTGTTATATTCGCAATCCATCTCTTTACGTTTGCCTTCCATAACAGCCTTTACAATTATTTGTCAAAAATAATCGAATTATGTAAATCGCGCTCAGGAAAAATGCTTTTCAAAACAATCCTGCATTTTTTTGAGCGCAAACCGTTTCAAATCAATAACCTGTTGCTCTGTTTTATTGATTTTTTCGCCGATTTTCCGCATGGGCAGTTTTTGGTAATATCGCAATTTCAACACTGCGTAGTGATGTTCTGCCAGGATTTTTAAACATTGGTTTAAAATTACCACATTCTCTTCATATTCCAGCTTCATTTGTTGATTCAATGACGCCAGCGCGTCTTTTAGGTCTTTGGGGATGCGTTCAGGGTCGGAAAACAGCGGCAGCATGAATCGCCCTTTTTGCGGCCGGCGATATTCCTGAACCACTTTATGGATGACGCCGCTGATAAAGCTCGACAGCTTTCCCTTTTCACTGTTAAATCTACCTTCCCGCAGCAATCGGCTCACCCGGAGATAGCATTCCTGGGCAACATCTTCCCAATCAGAATTGTTAAAGCCCAGTTTAAATCGCGCGGTTTGGCGAATTTTCGAGTAAAATCGCCGCACCAATTCCGCTTCAGCAAGCGCATCCCCATTGTGGATTTTTTCCACTAATTCTCCGTCCGGCAGGTTTTGGTAATCGTTGTTCATCATCTCAGGTCAAGTCGTAAGGGTGTTTATCAGGCCAGGCTGTCAGGCGCCTGGGTTTTGGGGCAAGGAACGGTCGCGACCGTTCCCTACGGCCGAAATCTCTGAACTTTCATATTTTTTTCCATATTTTCCGGAAAACCCGCAATAATACTCAAAAGCTTTTTTGCTGAAATCACCGGTGATTGAAAAACAACCGCCGAGCCTGACCGGTTCGGCGATCACGCATTCATAATTAATCAATATGAAGGAGATATTCAATGCGCAATATCAAAAAATTCACCGGAAAAGAGAATCATTTTGTAACGCTTGCCGAGATCAATGAGTTTATCCGGAATTATCGCAAAACATTTGGCGACAACGTCGCGCCCGGCGGTTTTTTCGACAAAAATGCGGTGCGTTCATTAATTGGACAGAAACATGCTGTTGGGATGCGTTATTATTACGGCTATGACAACGATGGACAGCTTGTGCTGATTCTGACCGGCACAACCGCCGACCGTCAGGATTTACTGGACGGGGAACAGGTCTTTGTATCCACGTTGAATCCGGCGATGTCTGCCGAAGGCGTTTATCGCGGAGAAACTGCCGATCATCAAATCGCATTGCAAGCAGCCGCGCAACTGACCGCGGAATACCGGGCCAAAAAATCATCCGATCAGCCCAAGGGCGGCTTTTTTGGAAAGGACGCGGTTCACGCCATCCTGAACCAGGAAAATTGCATCGGGCTGCGGTTTTATTTCGGGGCGAACGAAAACGGAAAGCGGGTGCTCTGCCTGATGGGCGTGGATGTTGTCGGGAAAGATATGCTTAACGGAATTTTAGCGGAAATGTCTGCCTGGTGTCCCCCGCTTTGCGGGGATTTCAACCTGCTGAATAGCGATCGATTCCAGCGTGAGGATACTCGGAGCGCGGCTTCTACAGCATCCGCAATTTCGAACCTATTGGAATCTGAAGCGAACTAATCATCAGAATCACACGTTCACGGAATGGTTTCGGAACGCATCCGGAGCCATTCCGGTTTTATCTTTTAATTTTTTTTGACAAAAACGCCCCACCTGTCATTTATCCCTTGAATATTCCGAATAAAACCATAATTTAACCTTGCCACTTACGATTTGTGGATCCATGGCATACTTATGGGGGAAAACAATGCCTTTTCTTGTTCAGTTATCCATTCTGATGACGCTAATGCCTTTTTTGTTTGGTTTGGCGATAAAAAATAAACGCCGCTTAAACAAAGATATAAAATGGTTTTTGCTATTCCTAAGTTTGGCTGCTTTTGCAGAGGTGGTCATTACTTCCCTGGCTCTCTATGGTTTTCAAAACGCCAGGATCATGGAGATTTACTCGCTTTTAGAATTTAGCTTACTGATTTATATCCTAACTTTTTGGCAGGGAAAAAACACGCTCAAAAAAATTCTTTGGCTGTCGATCCCGGTTTATTGGGCGCTTTACCTGGTTATCAAATTATCGGGTTTGGAAAATTTAGGTTCCGGGCAAATAAACTATCTGACCCAGCCAATCGGTCTGATGATTATCTTTATTTTTTCGCTTTACACGCTCCATCACCTGCGTTCCGGCAGGCAAGAACACCTGTATGCTGATTATCGATTTTGGATATTAAGCGGGATGCTGCTCTACACCGGCGGCGGGGTTGTTGTCTTCGCTTTCACTGATGTCGCGCGTCATTCAAATGGTTTGATTTTTTTGATGTATTTTCATGCCGTATTAAATATTATCCACAATTTATTTTATACGATCGGGGTTTTCATTATACTTCGGTATAAATCTTACGGCGGGAAAAATACATTTGCGGAGCCTGCTTAATCCAAAGCATATCAACAATCATGCTAATCATTTGGCGTAATCATTCCTTCCCGAATCGCGTATTTTGTTAAACCGGCTTCGGTAAAAATCCCCAGTTTTTTTTGAATTCTTAAACGATGGGTTGCCACCGTTTTTGGCGTAATATGTAAGGCTTCCCCAATTTCTTTTGGATTATACTCCTGAACCAGCAGCTTCAACACCTCTAATTCCTTGCGGGAAAGTTTGACCTTTTCCGGTCGCGGCGATGTGTTTAGCGCATTTAGGTAATCTTCCAGCAAAACCGTGTGAATTTCCTTGCTGAAATATCTGGTTCCGTCATTGACCGTCATAATCGCTTCAATTAATTCCTTCGATGTACATCCTTTCAGCAGGTATCCGCTGGCCCCGGCGCTCAGAATTTTTTTGATATAAACCAGGTCATCCTGCACGGAAAGGGCAAGCACCCTGACGTTTTCATCCATTTCAAGAATTTTCCGCGTCGCTTCGATGCCGTTAATTTCGGAATTTTTCAAACCAATATCCATGATGACAACATCCGGGCGCAATTCCCCGGCCAGCCGCACCGCCGTCAGACCGTCCGCGGCTTCACCGGCCACCTCAAGCGTTTCTTCCTGCTCCAGGCGAAGACGTATGCCCTCCCGGAGAATGGTGTGATCGTCCACCAATAGAATTTTAATTTTCATGTCGCTCCCTCGCCGTCAAAATCAAGCGGCGCTTCAATGATAAAACGGCTTCCCTTTGAAACCTCTGAATGAATCACGAACGAACCGTGATAAAATTCCGCCCGTGTTTTGATATTTTTTAACCCGAATCCCCGGTTTGATATTTCATCGTTAAAAATCTTTTCCGGATCAAAACCAATCCCATTGTCGGTTATTTCCAATTGAAAACGGTTCGATTTCCGCCGTGAAAATATCTCGATTTTCGTTGCCTTTGAATGCTTGAGGGCATTTACCAACAGCTCCCGCGCGGCTTTAAACATAAACAGCGAGAGGTGCTGCGCCAGGGGTTTTTCCGCGCCGTCATCGCTCATTGAGATGGCGATTTTATGTTGCTTGTTCAAATGTTTTGTCAGCGATTTAATTGCCGGAACCAGACCGTGATCGTATAACACCGGCGGGCTGATTTCGAAAATCAGGGAACGGATATCGCTCAAAATTTTCCCGATCGTTTGATGCAGTTCCGCTATTTTTTCGTGCTGCGCTCCACAACTATCCTGATCCAGTAAATCGGAAATGCCCATGCTGGCAAGGGTAAGGGTTTGCCCGATTCGATCGTGCAGTTCTGCCGCGATGCGCCGCCGTTCTTTTGCTTCGGCAATTTCCGCCATTTCCCGAAGCTGTTTTTGATATTCCAAAAGCTGTTGGCGGGTTTCAATCGCTTCCTGCTGGGCGGCTTTTAATTCGGTAA
>CAYVDX010000473.1:0-4036 GCA_964450485.1 uncultured Calditrichaceae bacterium | reverse complement strand
AGATACCATTTCACGTTTTACAGGTTTTGGTATTGCGTTCTTTAGCTTGTAATTTTTAATTATCAAGATGAGCGATGAATAAATCGAGATATGTATAAAAGATTCGACTGTAGAATATTCTACAATTTACCGTGGAATATTCTACAGTTGTACAGTTCAATTATACAGAGAAATTTTCAGAACTTCGCTTTTTATTGCAAGATTCCGCGGTTTCGTGGGTCTAAGAAAACAGGCTTGATTTTTGCATTTTATCTGATTTTGTTTGGTGATAATTTTCACAGGGTATTTTGAAAAAAGGAGCGCGTTTAATGAATCGACTGAATCAACTGGCGATGAATGATGAAGGATTTGTGTTTGACCCCACCACCGGGGAAAGTTTTACAGTGAATAAAACCGGGCTGTTGATTTTGCGGCAGCTAAAAAACAATCAGACGAATGAGGAAATTATTTCAGCGCTCACCGAAGCCTTCGACGGCGTTCCGGAAAATGCCGAGCGGGATGTTTACGATTTTGTCGCCCATTTAAAAACGTTTCGATTGTTGCAGTAATGCGTGATACTGCTGCTGTGGGATTCATCCCACAGTTCAGCGGTGGAAGCCCGATAAATCGGTCTATTTTAGCGCCATTCATGACGTTTCCACCTCTGAGCCTGTCGATTTATCGTCAGGCGGAGCAAAATTCTGTTGTTGTAACTCATAAAACCGGAGTACTTGATGAAAAAAATCATTGTGGGCGTTACGGGCATCAACGCAGTTGATAATCCCGGCCCGGGCGTCGGCGTAGCCAGGAGTTTAAAAGAAGACAAATCATTGAATGTCAAAGTTGTCGGTTTGGCTTATGACGCCATGGATCCGGGAATTTACATGGACTGGCTGATCGACAAAGCTTTCCTGCTCCCCTACCCTTCCGGCAATCACAAAGCATTTCTCGACCGGATTTATTACATTCAGGAAAGTCACGGTTTGGATATTGTTATTCCAAATTTGGACGCCGAAATGCCGCTGTTTATCAAATACCAGGATAAACTTGCGGAGAAGGGTATCCAAACTTTTATCCCGTCTTTGGAACAATTTCGTCTGCGCGGCAAAGACCGGCTCGATGAAGTTGCCAAAACAATCAACATCCATTTTCCCGCCTCGGAAGTCGTAACATCCTATGATGAACTGGCAAAAGCGGTTGACAAGCTGGGTTTGCCGGTGATGGTAAAAGGTGCGTTTTATAAGGCGTACCGCGCTTACACGAGCCAGGAAGCCATCGGCCATTATAACAGCATTGTGGCCGAATGGGGCTATCCCATTGTTGTTCAAAAAGTGGTGTCCGGCGTGGAGATGAACGTGGTGGGTGTTGGCGACGGCGAGGGAAATTCCCTGGGCATGGTGGGCATCAAAAAGATGTGGATCACTTCGCTGGGGAAAATTTGGACCGGCGTAACCATCAAGAATCAAAAGATGCTGGCGGCCGCGAAAAATTTCGTCGAAGCGTACCGTTGGAAAGGCGGCTTTGAACTGGAATGCATCGTTGCCGGCGACACGGTTTACCTGATTGAAATAAATCCCCGGCTCCCGGCCTGGTCATATTTTGCCACCGGCGTGGGGATCAACCTGCCCGCGAATATGCTGCGAAAAATCCAGGGACTGCCAATGCCGGACAAATTCGATTACCCGGCCGGCAAGCTGTTTGTGCGCTACACTTATGAATTGGTGACGGATATGGAACCCTTCCGCAATATTACAACGAGAGGAGAAAAGTAAGATGAAACCGATCTACGAAAAACCGGTGATTAACAAACTGCAAACCGGCATGATGAATAAATTTGGCGGCAGCCCTTTTTATGCCCGGCGAATCCGCAAGGAAATTGAGGGCGTTGCCATTGACGATTTGATCGAAAAATTCGGCTCGCCGCTGTTCGTTTTTTCCGAATCAATTTTGCGAAACCGCTATCGCAACATTTACACGCTTTTCGCCAATCGCTACCCGAACATTACTTTTGGCTGGTCATACAAAACCAATTACCTGCAAGCCATTTGCGCGGCGCTGCACCAGGAAGGCGCCATCGCCGAAGTGGTTTCGGAGATGGAATACGACAAAGCCCGAAAGCTGGGCATCGACGGCAAGGATATTATTTTTAACGGCCCGCATAAATCCATGGGCGCGTTGGAAAAAGCGGCGTCCGAAGGCGCGATGATCAACATTGATCATTTGGATGAGATTTACGATCTGGAAAAAGTCGCCAAAAAATTGGGCAAAAAAATCAAGGTCGGGATGCGCCTGAATATGGACACCGGCATTCATCCGCAATGGTCGAGATTTGGTCTCAACCTGGAATCCGGGCAGGCAATGGACGCGGTAAAACGGTTGGTCAACGGCGGCAAGCTGGCGCTCAACGGACTGCATTGTCACATCGGCACATTTATTCTGGAACCGGATGCCTACGCGAATGAAGTCGCTAAAATGGTGCAATTTGGCTACGAATTGGAAGACAATTTCGGCTTTAAAATGGAATACATCGACATTGGCGGGGGCTTGCCTTCCCGGAGCAAATTAAAAGGCGCTTATTTGCCGCCGGACGTGGGCGTGCCGCCCATGGAAAATTACGCGGAAAAAATCACCGAGGCGCTGTACCAACACCTGCGACCGGGCGATTTTCCCAGGCTGATTTTGGAATCCGGCCGGGCGATTGTCGATGAAGCCGGTTATTTGATCACCACGCTTTTCGCATCGAAACGGCTGCCGGACGGGCGTAAAGCTTATGTGACCGACGCCGGCGTCAACAATTTGTTTACCTCGTTTTGGTATAAATTCAACGTGGAAATCGACCGGGAAGTCGCGGGCTTGAATGAACCGGCGATTATTTACGGGCCGCTGTGCATGAATATCGACATAATTGACGAAGGCTCGCGGCTGCCGCCGTTAGAGCGGGGCACACGCCTGATTCTCTCGCCGGTGGGCGCATACAACAACACCCAATGGATGCAATTTATCGAATATCGCCCTAATATCGTGCTGATCGGCGACAACGGCGAAGTTGATGTGATTCGCAAAGCGGAAAAATTGGCGGACATCGAACGGAATGAAAAACTGCCGGAACGATTGGCGATTAACCAGTAAACCCAAAAAAAACCGCCAGGGTTTTGGAAACCCTGGCGGTTTTACCGCGTTACCAGGCTCCTGCCTGGTAACGCACGCCCCGAAGCTCCGGCTTCAGGTTACAAAATCTGTAAACGGCTGAATAATGAAAGAACACCTGCGCGCAATACTTAACAGCTATTCGGAAATCTTCTTTTTGCAGGGTTGGTGGATCGGCGTGCTGCTGCTGGCGATGACCCTGATCCATCCCGGCGTATCGCTGGCCGGCATCATTGCGGTGCTGGCGGCGTACCTGTTCGCCCGGTTTATCAACATGAGCCGGGAATTCCTGAAATCCGGCTTTTATACTTACAACCCCCTTTTGGTGGGGCTTTCCATCGGCTATCTTTTTCAAATTACCCCGCTGACCATCTTTTTTGTGGTGATTGCCGGAATTTTCACCTTCATTTTCACCAACATGCTGTATAGTATTTTCTCATATTATCTGAAGCTGCCGATTCTCAGCCTCCCCTTTGTTATCATCAGTTCAATTGCCTATTTAGCAGCCTCACAATTTTCAAACCTGTTTGTGAATGGGCGCAATCCCCAGCTTTTCAGCAGTCTTGAGCTGTATCTCCCGGTCTGGCTCAGCGGTTTTTTCAAATCATTGGGCGCCATTCTGTTCGTTCCCGACGTGTTAGCCGGCATGATCGTCCTCGCCGTCATTTTCTTTTCCTCGCGGATTTTGTTTTTTTTAGTCATCCTGGGATATTACACCGGCGCATTCATCATGGCCGCCATGACCGGATCTTTTCAGCAGGCTTTCAGCAATATCAACAATTTCAATTTTATCTGGATCGCCATTGCCCTGGGCGGGATATTTTTAATCCCCTCGATCAGAACCTACGTATTGGCGATGATCGCCGTGGCGACTTCAACCATGCTGCTGAAATCCGTGGAAGTTTTTTGG
>CAYVDX010000472.1:0-4039 GCA_964450485.1 uncultured Calditrichaceae bacterium | reverse complement strand
TGTTTCCACCGAGGAGTTGATCGCCCGGGTTGCCCGCGGGGAAATCGATTACACGGTGGCGGATCAAAATGTCGCGCAAATCAACGCGGCGTATTTGCAGAATATCGACATCCACGTGCCCATCAGCCTGCCGCAGCGCATCGGCTGGGCCATCCGGAAGAATTCGCCGGCGCTGAAAACGGCCATCAATCAATGGCTGAAGGAGATGAAGGGCAAACCGACATTTAACGTGCTTTACAGCAAATATCATTTGAATAAACGCTTTTTTACCCAACGCGCCAAAAGCGAATATTTTTCGCTCACCGGTGATAAAATTTCGCCGTATGACGATTTGATCAAACAGCAGGCCAAAAAGCTGCATTGGGATTGGCGGCTGCTGGCGTCGCAAATATTTCAGGAATCGCAATTTGACCCCAAGGCGTCGTCTTGGGTGGGCGCGCGCGGTTTGATGCAACTAATGCCGAAAACCGCCAAACACTTTGGCGTGAAAAAAGTGAGTGATCCGGCTCAAAATCTGCAAGGCGGGGTCAGGTTTATCGAGTGGCTGGAGGAGTACTGGAAAGATATTCCCGATCCGAATGAGCGAATAAAATTTGTGCTGGCGTCTTACAATGTCGGGCAGGGGCATGTGCAGGATGCCCGGAAATTGGCTGAAAAATACGGTAAAGATCCCAACAAATGGGACGGGAATGTCGCGGAATTCCTTCTGAAAAAATCGCAGAAAAAGTTTTTTAATGATGATGTCGTGAAATTCGGCTACTGCCGCGGCGCCGAGCCGGTCGCCTATGTTGAGCAAATATTGCAGCGATACCGGGACTATCAAAAATTGATTGAGGCATGATGAACCACGCAAAAAGTGGCGATTTTCGATTGGCGCATTTTTTTCCGGGCATTACAGCGGGGTTGGTGAACGGAATTCTGATCATCATTTTTCAAAGCGCGTACGCGGCGCTCATCTTTTCCGGCGATTTGGCCGGATTTGTCGCAAAAGGGATGGGATTGATGCTCTTCGGCGCATTTGTGATGGGGCTGACCGTCGCCGTCACCAGTTCGTTTTACAGCACCGTAACCGCGCCGCAGGATGCGCCCACCGCCATCATGGCGCTTATCGCCGCGAATATTGCCGCAACAATGGGCGCTGCCGGCCTGGATGCCATTTTTTTTACCGTCGTCGGCGCAATAGCCGTCACATCGCTGCTGACCGGTCTTTTTCTGTTTCTGCTGGGCAAATTCCGTTTGGGAAATATGATCCGATTTATTCCCTATCCCGTGGTGGGGGGCTTTTTGGCCGGCACCGGCTGGATTTTGGTTAAAGGCGCTATTCGCATCATGGGCGGTGTTGCCCCGCGGTTTGATCATCTCTCAACCTTATTCCAAAGCAGCGTGTTTATCAAATGGCTGCCGGGCGTCATTTTTGCGATTCTCCTGTTTTGGGGAATGAAAAAAATTCGTCATTTCCTGGTAATGCCGGTTCTTATCCTCGCGGCTATTTCGTTGTTTTACCTAATCTTAGCGGCAACCGGAACCTCCGTTGCCAACGCAGGGGCGCGGGGCTGGCTGCTGACCCGCCTTTCCGGCGGGGTCGCGTGGGAGCCGCTGGCGTTCTCCGCGATGTCGCAGGCAAATTGGGGCGTCATTTTGCAGCAATCGGGAAACCTGGCAACCATTGCCATCATCAGCGTGATTTCCCTGCTGCTCAACGCCAGCGGTCTGGAACTGATCGCCGGCGAAGAAGTGGATTTGAATCGGGAACTGCGCTCAACCGGATTTGCCAATTTGCTCAGCGGATTCGGCGGCAGTTCCGTGGGCTACATGTCGCTCAGCCTGACCGCACTGGCGCAGCGCATCGGTTCGCGCAGCCGGATTTCCGGGATTGTATCCGCCGGGCTGTGCGGTGTAACGCTCTTTTTCGGGGCGGGTGTTGCCGCTTTTTTTCCCAAACCGCTGCTGGGCGGTTTATTGCTTTATCTCGGTTTAACATTTTTGGTTGAATGGCTGGTAAACGCCTGGTTTCGCCTGCCCAAGGCGGAATACATTTTGGTTGTTTTAATTTTACTGACCATTGGCGCTTTCGGCTTTTTGCAGGGAATGCTCTTGGGCATTTTGATCGCGGTGATTTTGTTCGTTGTCAATTACAGCCGCACCGAAGTGGTCAAACATGCGCTTTCCGGCAGAACAACCCAAAGCAATGTTGACCGGGCCGCGGATGCGCAACGATTTTTGCGCGAGCAAGGCGATCAATTGCTGGTATTGCGATTGCAGGGATACATATTTTTTGGCACCGCCAACAATGTGCTCGACCTGTTTAAGCAACGCGTAAAAGCCTCCCATCTGCCGCAATTGCGTTACCTGCTGCTGGATTTTCGCCAGGTCAGCGGTCTTGATTCATCCGCTTTAAACAGTTTTGAAAAAATGAAAATGCTGGCGCGAAAAAGCGACATTACGCTGGTTTTCAGCCATTTGAAACCCGGTCTGGTCAAGCAATTTGAACTGGGAAATGTGCTTGGAAAAGAACAAAGCGGCGTCATCCGGGTTTTCCCGGATTTGGATCACGGGTTGGAGTGGGCTGAGAATCATTTATTGGCGGAAGCCGATGCATCCATGCTGGAACCGTTCGCCGGCAAAACCGAAGCTGATTTTCTGGAAGCGGTTTTAAACATGGCCGGCACAACCGGGGAGCCGACAAATTATCATTCCTGGATTGCCGCGCGCTTGATGCGCTATTTGACGCGTGAGATTTTTGAGAAAGATGAATATTTGATTCGCCAGGACCAACCGCCGGTGGGAATTTACATTCTCGAATCCGGGGTGGTAACGGCGCAGCTTGAAGAAAAAAACGGGCGGATGATCCGGCTGCGGAAGATGCGGGCCGGCACCGTCATCGGCGAAATGAGCGTGTTTTTGGGTCTGCCGGCGTCGGCCTCCGTGGTCGCGGATCAACAATGCACGGTGCTGCACCTGTCCGTGGAAAATTTTAACCGGATGGAGCAAACCGATCCGCAAGTTGCTGCCGCGTTTCATAAATTCATTGCCCGCATTCTCGGCGAGCGATTGGTAAACAGCAACAAAACCATTCAGGCATTGATGAAATAAGGGAAAGACAAATGTCACTCGAAAAAACGGTCACGATTTTATGCATCGCCTGTTATTTTAAGGGCGAGGAATTTATTCGGGAATGCAAACGCCGGGGGGCGCGCGTTTTGCTGCTGACGGCAAAATCACTGGAAAACGAAGACTGGCCGCGGGAAAGTATCGATGAAGTTTTTTGTGTAGAGGAGCCGGATTCCAATTGGAACATGCCCAATCTCATCAAAGGGGTCAGTTATTTGGCGCGAACTGAGCAAATTGACCGGATTGTGCCGATGGATGATTTCGATCTGGAAAAAGCGGCCGCGCTGCGCGAGCATTTACGCGTGCCGGGCATGGGCGATACACGCACGCGCTATTTTCGCGATAAGCTTTCCATGCGCATCAAGGCACAGCAGGATGGCATTTTAGTGCCGGATTTTGTGCCTATCATCAATTACCGGCGCATCGAGGATTACATGGAAAGAGTGCCGCCGCCCTGGGTGATTAAACCGCGAATGCAGGCGTCCGCTGTCGGCATCAAAAAAATTTTCACCCCGGAAGCGCTGTGGCAAACCCTCGACGCGCTCGGCGATGAGCAATCCTTCAATTTGCTGGAAAAATTTGTGCCGGGTGATATTTTCCATGTCGATTCGATTGTGGTTGACGGGCGGGTGATTTTTTACCGGGTCAATCAATACATGGCGACGCCCTGGGAAGTCACTCATGAGGGCGGCATTTTTCGCAGCCACACCGTGCGGCATGGCTCGGCGGACGAAGTCGCGCTGAAATCGCTGAACCAGGAATTATTGGCGTCGCTGGGACTCATTCGCGGCGTTGCGCACACGGAATTTATCAAAGCGCATGATAACGGAAAATTCTACTTTTTGGAGACCTCCGCCCGGGTGGGCGGCGCGCACCTGGCGGAAATGGTGGAAGCCTCCAGCGGGATCAGCCTGTGGCGGGAATGGGC
>CAYVDX010000471.1:0-4047 GCA_964450485.1 uncultured Calditrichaceae bacterium | reverse complement strand
CGAAACACGGCGGCCGGCGGAACGCAATCCTTTGCGTTTGATGGGCGGCAGGTTGCGCACCGACGCCAGAAATCCGCCGATCATCAGGCCGATCACATGTTTGTATAGTTGGAAAAAGCGGTTAAAAACCCCGCGATAGCTCGCTAATGGATTAAATTTCACTTCCGGTCTTTCAGTTGATCGTCAGTTTATATTTCAGCTGCGGCACAATTTTTTTAACGCCTCTAAAGGTTATCAAAAAATGCGAATTACGTAAAGGCTTTCTTTATTTCATATCTCTATATCGGACACATTTTTTTCGGCATCCAAAATGTGTCATTCCCGCATGTTTTTAGCGGGAATCTATTATTCTGAGCGTTGTGGATGTCCGATAAACGCATTCGGACATGACAGATTTACAGAATACCCCTAATATTAAAAAAATGTCCGGTAATAAATTTTGGTTCTCTGACAAATTTTGTGAAAAAGAAATCCATTCTTGCCAACGCTGTATTATGCAACCTTCCCCAATCCCTTCACTTCGGCAAGCTCAGTGCAGGTGCTTCTCAAGGAAGGGGCTTAAAGTCTCCCCTTGCTAAGGGGAGATTTAGAGGGGTTGAAAGCGATAAGTCACAAAGTTTGTCGAAGAACCTAGATTTTTTTATTTTAAAATGAAAATAGCCGCCAAAAGGCAGCTATCTTCATCCGAAAATGTTTTTACTAATAAATTTTTAGGCATTACCGTTGGTTTTCCGCGTGGTTGCCTTCGACTTTTTGTCCAGTTTCCCGGCAAGGTCAGCGACTGCTTTGGTGAGTTTGTCAACTTTTTCATTTAATTCATGAACTTCGCTGCGAGAAGAAACGCCGAAGGTCTCCAACGCCGATTGAAATTTTTCTTCGAGAACCGTGGGAAAGGTGTCGCTCAACTTCGATTTGAATTCCTCGGCAACCTTGTCGGTTCTTTCTGTAAAATAAGTCTGGAATGAATCCACTTTTTCTTTGGCGCGTTTTTCAAACGATTCGCCTTTTTCTTCCAGATCTTTTCCTTTTTCCAAAAAATTATTGAACAGTTTTTCCCCTTCTTCTTCCAAAGTGGAAAACAGGCCCAGGCCTGCCAACCAGATGTCCCGTGCGCTTTCCGCGAGGGATTTTTGCATTTTTTCCGCTTTTTGGGTTACATCCTCGAATTCCCCTTTCAGTTCATCCGTAAATGCTTTTGCCTTATCGGTAAAGGCGTCCATTGTGTCTTGTGCTTTTTGAGTTGTTTTTTGGGTAGCCATGATGCTCTCCTTTTAATTGATGGTTTTTATGAGTTTGGTTTCGATTTTTTCTGATTGAGCTGATTGCCCAGGTTACGGATTAAATTTTCCAGCGATTCAATCCGTGTTTTTAACTGATCCATTTCGCTTTTTTTGTCTTTATTAAAGAACTTTTGCAGCGATTCCGGCACAAATTCATCCAGTTTGTCAAATCCTTCACGCACTTGTTTTAAGCTGTCATCCAGCACAGTGTTTCCCCAGCGAATCACATCGTGAAGCACATCCGAAGACAGGGGATTGCGTCCCTTTTTGCCTTCCTCGAAGATCACTTGCGTGAGCGTCTGCGCGGTAATATCTTCATTGGTCGTATTATCGATCACTTTTACATCCACGCCGTCGCGAACCAGCGCCGCAATTTCTTCCAGAGAAACATGACGTCCCGCTTCGGTGTCGTAAAGCTTTCGGTTGCCGTATCGTTTAATAATTCTGCTCATTTTCTGTTACCTTTCCATCTTTCCCGGTCTTCTCTTTCCAGTGTTATCCTCAATCCGAAAACAATATAACGCATCGCGTTAAAAAAGTCAAGAAAAATTTTACGCATTGCGTTATTTTTTTCGTAAAAATGGAAATTTAAACAACCAAAAAGTGTTATATCTTGCTGTTTCTATTTAAATTAAAAGTTTTTTGAAAATGACGCGACGCATTGACAATTTGCGTTATTTTTTGACGTGATGCGTAAAATTAAGAAAACTGAAGGATGAGGATTAAAGGATGGATTGCGTCCAAAATTAAGTGTAAAAATGGAATCGAAGCAGGAGTTTCCTTGAAAAAAATGTTCAAAGCCCCGAAAATCGGGATCAACAATCCGCTTTGAACGAGTATGTAACGTGAAGCGCAAATCACGGCGAAGCCAAATGACGCGCAAAGCGCAAGTGCCGGCAAAGCCAACTCAAAACCCGCCAAAGACAAAATAAAGCTGTGCAAACCCCGCCAGGCAGCCCAGCGCTGCGCCGATCAGAATCAGCTTGATTTCCTCTTCCTGAAATGCCGGACGGAGCAAATATTGAAATTCCTCGGCGGACAATTCGACCATCCGCTCGCGAATCATTTCTTTTACGACAGCGGCGCGTTCGTTGTTAAAAGCGGGGTCGTTAAATGCGTTTGTGGAGATCAAAATCGCTTTTTCCGAAGCGCCGTCTTTCATATCGGCATATCCGTCATCGCCCATCGCGAACCTGATAAACGGCTCGCTAACGCCCATCGCTTCATCCACCAAATCGCGAATGTGCCGCCGGATAATCGCGTGCGCCCTGGCGGATTTTTCACCGCTGAGCATTTCATCCACCACGTTTCGCACGGTAATAATCTCTTTGGTAATAATCTCGCACCAGATATCGGCAACTTCCGGCTGACGCTTCAAAAAAAGTCCCTGCAGAACCCACGGCCCGATTTTGTGGGGATGCAACGGCTGAAAAATGATGCGCAGGGCAATCCAATTGGTGGCATAGCCGACGATGACGCCGAACAGCGGCAAAATCCACCAATTTTGGAAAAAATACCACACGCCCATTTGCAGCAGCCCGAACAGCAGGCCGAAATAAAAACCGGAGGACACGATAAAGCGGAATTCCACTTCCCCGCATTCCAGAAAAATGCGGTTGACGATGCGCTTGTCGTGCACCAATTGCCGGATGACCAACTGTTTCAGATCGACGATTTCCTCAATATGTTCGCCAATGTCGCGCATAATTTTTTGAACCGTGTCGGGTAATTTTTGGCGAACGCTCGCCACAATGGAATTTTGCACAAGATCGGGCAGCATTTTCCAAAGCGCCGGTTCTTCTTCCAGCATGATCCATTGAACATACGCTTTCAGCCGCGGCCGCAGCGCCTCGGTGAGATATTCGGCAATCCGTTCCGGCGACATGGTTAGAAAAACATCGCGCAGACGCCCCAATTTGGAAAGGGTGGTGTCCACCGTAATCGCGCCCATTTTAGCGGCTTTGGAGGGCAAAATTCCCTGCCAGCCGAAATAGGGCGGCTTGCCAAAAGGCGCGATGGGATAAAACAGCATTTTGATGGCCACCCAGTTGGTTCCCCACCCCACAATGCCGGCGACCACGGGGATGCTGAGATATTTCCAAAATTCCGGATTGCTGAAAATTTCTTGCATTAATGTGTCGATATTTTTTCTTTTTTCAGACGGCGTTTTACACTCATGATGTGATGGGTGTCGTGATAAATGGTAAACAGCAGCATTTCCCGAACGGAGAGCTTGCCCAAAATCGGGTGCGGCAGTCGGTAGCGGTCCAAATCCTGCTCGCTCCATTTCAGGAGTTGGGTAAGCAAGTCGCCGCCGGTTTTTTCCCATTTTTGCAGTATTTGGTGACGGCGTGTTTCAGCATCATCTTCTTTTGCCATGCGTTGCGCGGGGCGAAAAAACCAGGATGCGGTGGCGCCCTTTTGCAATTCGTCGCGATACATTGCGGCAATGTTCGCAAACCGTCGCGATACCCGGGTGGAACGCCCGAATAGCCCGGCGAGCACAACTTTGGGAAGTTTCATTGATAGTGAAACCGGCTGAACGGATTTGATCAAATGCTGTAAATTTTCAGCGGGCGACCATGCGTCTGTCGGCGAATAATAAAACGCGTCGAGGGATAAAGTGCTGAAAAAATCAGTGACATCGTTTTGAGATTTTTGAACCGCTTTTATCAATGATCTTTTGGTGTAGGGATCGCCAAATTCGACCATACCCGACTCCTTATTCTTCGGGTGGATTGTCTTCGACAATTGAAATATCTGTCTG
>CAYVDX010000470.1:0-4055 GCA_964450485.1 uncultured Calditrichaceae bacterium | reverse complement strand
CCTCAAAAATTTTATTCTACCCGGTTCCGGCTTGTTGAAGCGGATTCAGCGGGACGAGTATGATTTCGATTCGCCGGTTCTTGCCGCGTCCGGCTTTGGATTTGTTGCTGGCAACCGGGTGATATTCCGCCAGACCAATCGCTTCCAGCCTTTCCGGGGGAATGTTGATTTTTTCCTGAAAAAAACGCACCACATTGGTTGCCCGCGCCGTGGAAAGCTCCCAATTGCTGGCGAACTGTTTTTGCAAACGTGGATGAATGGGCACGTTGTCGGTGTGTCCTTCCACCCGGATAATTTTGTCATCCTCTTTTTTGATGATATTGCCGACCCGTTCCAATATTTTCAGACCTTCCGGGGTTAGAGCCGCCTCGCCGGAAGGGAATAAAATTTTATCGGTTAGCCGCACTTCCAGCCGGTCCGCCAATTGGGTAATCTTGATTTCCTTTTGCTCAATTTCGCCCTTCAATTCATCGATCAATTTTTCATGTGTCTGATTCAGCCGCTCGATTTCCTGCTCTTTTTCGGTTGAAATTTTAGAAATCTCCGCTTCCAGTCGCGCGGACAGGGAAGCGTTTTCCGCTTGCAGCCGTTCAAACTGGAATTTCAATTCCCCGTTCCATTCTTCCAAAAGACGGGCTTTTTCCTGTGCGTATTGATCCTGTTGGTAAAAATAGCCGGCCGCGACCAGCGCGCCGATGAGTAAAAGCAGTAGAAAAAAGGTGCTGATTCGCATATTACCTCCTTAATTTTTTGTTTCACAATTTATGTAAAAATGTATATCAAATTCAATGCTTTCTCTGTTTAACAATCAACTCAGCGGCAAAATTCTCGACAAATATCACCTTACAAATATCACCTTTTTGGGGGATTGATTTGGTTAAAAACGCTGTGTAAATTAAAAACACACAGAAATTGCTAAATTTTTATAGGAGGAGACATGAGACTTGTTAGCAAATCTTTTGTGATTTTGCCGATATGCTTGTTTATTTTATTCTCATCCGCATTTTATGCGCAAACCAAAACCCGTCCAATTCCCGCTCTTCAGCCATCAAACAGCCAAACGCCGCTTTCGGAGCAAACCCTGGCCAATATCAACAATATTACCAGTTGGATTCGTCGGGACGGCTGGTCGGGGCGAAATCCGTTCAGCGGAAATTCCGGCGTTATTTATCCCCGGGGCGTTGCCAGCGTCGTTTTTCAGGACGGCATCATTTGGGGCGGAATTGTGCAGGACGCCCGCAACCCGGGCCTGCCAAAACTACGGGTGGGGGGACAAACTTATGTTATAGGCACCCAACCGGGGCATATTGTTACGCCCGGCACGATTTCAACGCCGCCCATCGCTTCAGACGCGAACCAGGCATTTGTTTATCGCATTCGCATGGACTGGCAGTCGTTAAGCATCGGCGATTCAGTGGTTATTCGGGATGCGGCGGAACTAAATGATATTGACCCATCCCTGGTCACCACGGCTATGCAGCAGGAAGTGCTGGATCAATACGCCGCCGACTGGTCCAACTGGCCGGTAGATTTAGGCGCGCCATTTAACGACAACAATAACAATGGATTGTATGATCCCGGCATCGACGAACCGGGACTGGCCAACGCCGACCAGGTGATCTGGCTGGTGATGAATGATTTCAACTCGACATTGACCGGGTCTTTATACGGCTCTCCGCCCATTGGGCTGGAATTGCAATTGACCATTTGGGGATACAACACCAAAGATGCTTTCGGACAGACGACATTTCGCCGTTACCGCTTGATCAATAAATCCGGCTTTCAAATCGACTCTATGTTTGTCAGCTTATGGTCAGACCCGGATATCGGCGACTTTACCAATGATTTTACCGGGTGTGATACCGCGCTGGACCTGGGATTTATTTATAACGGTTTGCCCTCGGATGACCAATTTCAGCAGTTTGGTCTTGCGCCGGCAGCGGCGGGCTTTGCGCTTTTGCAGGGGCCTGTCGTGCCTTCCTTTGGGGACACGGCGATCTTCAATTTTCAAAAGATCGCAAATGCCAGGAATTTACCAATGACCTCATTTGCGCCCTTTGTAACCGGCGACGTCGTGCCGGATCCGGTCTATAACGATTATACAGGCACTAAACAGTGGTATAATTTGTTAAAGGGTTTTACGCCGACGTCTGATCTCGCAAACCCCATACCCTACATCCATGGCGCCGGTCCAAGCGCCGGCCAGCCCACGAAATTTCCCCTGGACGGCGATCCGTTGTTCCAAACAGGGGATGTTGACGGGATCGGTTTAAACCTGCCGCCGGGCGACCGTAGGATAGTGGTCTGTTCCGGCCCGTTTGACATGCAGCCGGGAGATACCCAGGAAGTCGTCATCGCGCTGACGGGCGGCATTTCCGCGGATTATCTCGCCAGCGTTGCGCAACTGAAGCAGAATGTCCAATTCGCCAGGGATTTGCAAAAGCATTTATTCGCAAACATTCCCACACAGGTGACGTTAAGCACGCGCACAAATTATCTTTCACCCAACGAGACGCAGGTGCGGTTTCGCGCTGAAAACGCGGACGCCGATTCCATGCGCGTTTTTGTTTATCAACAAAATGGCGCGCCCGTGGCGTCCCTCCCGCTGTTTGACGATGGCTTGCATCACGATGACGCCGCCGGGGACGGTGTATTTGGCAACACCTGGCTGACGCCGCCGTTTACAGAGGGGTTGTCGGTAGATGTCCGGGTGCATTACCAGGCCGGTTTTGCCTTTCGCTGGGAAAAGCTGGATCGCAAACTGACCACCAGCGGACCGGTCATGGCGACGCAAATGATTATTGGCTCGGACAATCTCAATGAGGACGGCGTCATCAATCCCGGTGAAAATATTCGCTATACCATTGCCCTGAAAAATGGCACTCAAAACCTATATTCGAATATTTATGTTTCGCAAATAAATGTCTTACACGGAACAGACGTGGTTGATTTGAAAATGCCCAATGGCGCGAAATTCATCCATAATTTATCGCCGAACAGCGGTTTTTCATGGGCGTATGATCCGGCGCAGCCCTATTTTCAGTTCCAGTTATTGGATACCTACCCGCCGGGCGATAGCCTGCGAATTGTGATTCAATTCGCCGATGGCGACGCCAATCGCTGGATCGACACGCTTGCCGTGAATGTCGAGGCGTTGACGTTTGAGCCGGAAGCTTTTTTGATGGATCATATTTCCGGCCCGGCATTCGGCCAGTTGGGATATTTAATCGTTGATCCTGCGCAACTAAAGGGACATTCTTATCGCGTTACATTCGGCGCGGGGAAAAAATATATGTTGCAAGACATAACCACCGGCCAAACCGTGTTGCAGGATCAGCCCTACCCCGATGCGCTGCATCATAACAGCGTGATCGTCGATGGCATTCAGGTAACCCGCGGCACGACCATTCCCCGGGACGACATCGGCAGGTGGGATTGGTTTTCAAATAGCTCCAGATGGCTCACCGGTGTAAATTGGGGCGGGCAGGTATTTTTCGGCGGCATTGACCTGGGAAGCAGTTTTTTCGGCAGCAACCTGGACTCCTCGGAATTTAACAGCGTAAAAATTGTGTTTGATTCTACGCTGACCACCCACTGCGCCACCTATCGCCGCGATTTGGGGTACCCGTTTAGCGGCATCGGCACGTTTTATGGCGCGGCGTATGATATTTCCGACACCCTGCATCCCCGCCGGGTGAATATCGTTTTTGTTGAAAATGAAACGCCGGAAAAACCGGCGGATTTGACCTGGAATCCCGATACAACGTCCGATGGCAGCCGGGAGTATTTATTCATCATGGATAGCGACTACGACCCTGTCACGGCCGGCGGCTATGATGACAGCAATTGGGGGCCCGCCGCCGATGTGGTCTGGGCGTTTTGGCCGCGGCTGAAATCCGGTCATACATTATTTGAATCGCCTGCGGAATTTTTTCTGTATCTTTTCTTTGCGCCGAACGCCGGTGATGTATTTGAATTCACGCCACAGGCGACCGGCATCGGGGATTTACCGCGACCGCTCACATTTGAACTGGGGCAAAACTATCCCAACCCTT
>CAYVDX010000469.1:0-4058 GCA_964450485.1 uncultured Calditrichaceae bacterium | reverse complement strand
GGTAGTGGTTAAAAAGTAAGTGATTCTGATAAAAATTACATGTCAGGCTCTGTCATTCCCGCATGATTTTAGCGGGAATCTATGGGTTTTGAATGCCTGGATTCCCGATTACAGATTTCGGGAATGACAACTTATCACTTAGCAGTTACCCACTACCAAAAATTTGTATCCCCACAAAACGTCGTTGAAGTTCTTGAAAAAAAACAAAAATCATTTTTCATGTTAAGCAAAACCGTTTCCAATAAAATTATTTTAATCCAATTTATCAATTTTACCAACCATGTTTTGAACGGATACAAAAATTTCAAAACCTGAAACTCAACCCAACGCGAAAATTTCGCGGGTTGCCCGGCGTAAAATGAATTTCCGAAACCGGTTTATCTTCTCCCTTCAACCGCGATTCCGTATCAAACTGCGCCTCGTTCCATTCGACATTTAATAAATTTTCAACGGCGGCTAACAATTTGACCGCCCCGATGCGATATCCCAGCGACGCATCTAAAACCGTGTAGCCTTCCGCGACGACGCTGCCATCCTCATTCGCCGGGCGATCATCAATATATCGATAGCGCAAACTTCCATCGACGCCATTTGGGTGAATAACCGTCAATCCGCCGGTGGAAGTAAAACGCGGCGCAAGGGGAATTTTGTCTTCGCCGGCCGGCGCATCGTCTGTTTTTCCGTGAGAGAAATTCACATCAACGTCGCTCCACAACCAGGGGAGCAACTGCGCCCGCGCCTCTAAGTCCAGCCCGATTCGGGTTGTCTGACCGCTCAATTCAGTGGTTCCGGCGTCGCCGACATACACGTATTCCCGTTCCAGATCCAACCGCCATGCCGCCGCGGAAAAATTGACCCGCTTTGCCAAACGGGCGCGAAACCCCGCCTCGACGCCGACTGCCCGCGGCAATGTTTCGACGCCGGCCTGCTTCGCGTCAAAATGCCGTGAAGCCAACGCCGCATCAATTTCAGCAGCGCCCAGGCCTTTTCGACGCGACGCTTTGAGTATTTCGGAAATCCGCTGGCTGATCACGACATTCCGGGCGTCATTCGAGTGAAATCCGCTCCCGGCGTTGCCAAACAAATCCAGCCAGTTCGCCGGGCTGAAAACCATGTTCAATTTCGGGCTGAGAATACTTTGCTGCGCGAAACCGGAGGCATGCGCCAAACCATTTTCGACGCCATCGAGGCGATCTTCGACATTAAAAGTAAAATAGTCGCTGCGCAGGCCAAGCTGCACCCGAAACGCAGGGGAAAATAACCATTCCTGCCGTGCCCAGAGAAACAGGTTGCGCTCAAAAATATCGGCATCGACCAGCGAGGTTTGCCGCACCCGATCGGGGCTGTGCCACAAGGCCACCGCAATATTATCCGAGCGAAAGCCGCCGCCCATGGTTGTAACCGCCACCATCGATCCGACCTGCGACGTAAAGCGATAGCGGCTGTTCAAACCGTACATTTGCCGGTCGTCGGTCTGCTCGATCATATCGCCGGTTTCAGGGTGTTCCAAAAAAAATGTAAAATTGGAGAACAGCTTGAAATTGTAATTCGCGGTATAGGTTTGAAGCGTCAATTCGCTGTTATCTTTCCCATGAATCAAATATTTCAGATTAAAATCCTGGCGGCTGGTTGCCCCGCCTTCCAAATCGTCTATCGATCCAAAGCGGTTGATCAAACCGTTTCTCACCGCTCGCCGCGGAATTTGCCCGGAAGCATCCCACCCGGAGCTAAACGCGCCGGCGGAGAGAATTAATTTGCTGTTGGATGAAAGATGGGTGTGAAATTTGCCAAACAAGTTAAATCGTTCAAAATTCTGCTCGCTTTCGACAGGGCCGTCGGTGCGATAAAACTGCCCCGCAATGTAGGCATTCTGATGATCACCGCCGGAGGGAATTTGCAACAAGGTTGTAAACCGGGTTGTGCCGAATTCACCGCCTTCCATGCGGATGATGTTTGCGTCGATGTGTTCCCTGGTTTTAAAATGGATTGCCCCGGCAGTCGCCAGGTTTCCAAATTGCGCAAAATACGGTCCCTTGAACACCTCGATGGATTCCACAACGCCGGAGATTAAATAATGCAAATCCGCATAGCCCTGCCCGTGCCCGTGAGAAATCATATTGGTCGGAACGCCATCGACGGAAATATTGACGTCGGTGCCGTGGTCGGCGTCAAACCCGCGGATAAAAATTTGTTCTGCCTTGCCGCCGCCGGCATGTTGCGCGATAAAAACACCGGGCGCCATTTGCAGCATATCCTGGGTTGAACGGGCCGGCCGGACGCGGATATCAAACTTGCGCACGGATTGCGAGGAGGCCGCCGAATACACCCGCTCGCTCTCGACCAACACTTCGCCCATATCGACCGGTCGGGGAATCAATTTTACATTCAGCGTGACGGTTTTCCCGGCGGCAATCTCAACTTGTTGATAATGCGTCTGATACCCCAACAACGAAAAAACCGCGGTGTAACTTCCCGGGGGAATGCCGTTGATCTCAAAACTGCCATCCAGCCGGCTGCTTGCGCCCATCACGGTGTTTTCCAGCAGCGCCACCGCGCCGGTCAATTCTTCGCCATTTTTCGCATCGCTGATCCCGCCGCGCAGAATACCTTTTTCCCGCGCTGATAAAACCGGGTTGGCGAATAACAAAAAAGCAAGAATTGCCGCTATTTTTTGCAGGCTTTTCATTTGACCCCCCGCTGTTGTAAATAACCCGCGATGACGTCAACCGTGCGAAAATTTTCAATGATTAAATCTTTATGTGGTATTTTCAGCCCGTATGTTTCCTCGAGGAACATCACCAGGCGCAACATGCCGATAGAATCGATCATGTCATCGACCAACAAGTTATCATCCGGCGCAACTTCGAGGGTAAAATTTAGCAATTCTTCATTGACAAATTGAATAATAATTTCCTGTATTTTCAAAAATCAACTCCTTTTGATTTAAGCGATCCTTTGTTTTTTGACGCGTTGATCAATGCCCGGCGATCCGCCTTTCCCGTTGCCGTGCGGGGAAACGTTTCCATCAGCGTGATGCGCCGCGGAACGGCATATTTTGCCAATCGCGCTTTTAAAAATTTGATCAGTTCGCTTTCGTTCGTATCGTTCTGTTTCAAAATGACGGCGGCTTCGATTTGGTGACTGCTGTTTTCATCCGAGACCGCGAAAACGGCGGATTCTTCAACCGCGGGATGGGAGAGCAGCGCCATTTCGATTTCATCCAACTCCACCCGGAAACCGCGTGTTTTGATTTGGCGGTCTTTCCGCCCTAAAAATTTGAAATTGCCATCCGGTAAAATTTCGACGAGGTCGCCGGTTCGATAAAACTTATCTTCATAATTATCAATCATTTGGCGGTAATAAAAAGCGCGTTTGTTCAAATCCGGTCGATGCCAATAGCCCTGCATCATTGTCGGGCCGCGCAGCAATAATTCGCCGCTTTCGCCCGGGGCGACCGGTTGATCGGTTTCGTCGAGCACCAGGGCTTCCATGCCCTCACAGGCTTTCCCGATGTGGAACGGCTCGGCCGGGTTTTCGGATAATTCCGATAGAGCCTGGTAGGTACAGCCGTTGGTTTCCGCGGGGCCATACATGTGGCTGAAACGCGTCTCAGGCAGTTGTTTCATCAAGGCGCGAATGTGCTGCGGAGAGTGGGTGTCGCCGCCAAAAATAATCCATCGCAGCGATTGCAAATTCCGTTGATCGAGCGTTCCGCGGGAGAGAAACTGGCTCAACGCAAAGGGAACCGTAAAAAACACCGAAATGCGTTCATCTTGCAGCAATTTAGTGTAGCTTGCCGGTAATTTCAGGTATTCATCGGGGATGATCACGGTGGCTGCCCCGGCAACGGCCGCGGCAAAAAAATCAAAAATCGACATATCGAAATGCAGCGGCGCCTGGTTGCTCAGCCGGTCTTTACAGTGTAATCCATAGGCCTGCGCAGCCCATTTTGCAAAACTCAATCCGCTGTGATGGGTGTGCATAATCCCTTTTGGATTCCCCGTTGAACCGGAAGTATAGATAATATATGCCAGATCTTGCCCGATGATTTTTGCGCC
>CAYVDX010000468.1:0-4060 GCA_964450485.1 uncultured Calditrichaceae bacterium | reverse complement strand
GCCGAATGACGGGCAAATCTTTTTCCTCAAAATACGAGGACATAAAAATTACCGGGATTTTTTTTGTGTAATAATTGTCTTTTAACTCACGAAAGATGTGCATCCCGCTTGATTTGGGAGATGAAACCTCAAGAAAAAACAGCGCCGGTTTTTCCGATCGTGCCAGTTGCACTGCTTTTTCTGCATCAGTCGTCACTGTCACGTCATATCCATCTGAACCCAATGATTCCTTGAGTGCTAAAATTGTTTCCGGATCTTTATCAAAAATTAAAATTTTTGGTTTTCTGCCCTGCAATCGCTGTTTAGCTCTTAACAGTTCAAACGAATTAGCCAATTCAAATTTGGATTTCAGGGAGAATTTAAAAAATCCGTCCGTAACGAATTTTCGCAGCTTCACTAATGCGTCCGGTTGTGGCGCTAAAAATCGCGTCACCCATCCCCCACCTTCATTTTTGCTCAACTGCATGTCTATTGAAACCGAGCCGCCGGGTAATTTGATTTGACTATCTTCAAGCCGTCGCCCGATCCACAATTTTTTTTGGGTTCGAAGATTACGAGATTTTGCATAAAACTGCAACTCTGATTGGCTAATTCGGACGATTTCTTCACGGTAAGGCTCTTCTTTAAGTAAAAACTCTAAAAAAATGGGACTGTTTTCTTCCGGGACAAGTTCATATCGCGTTGCTTCCGTAACCTGTGTTATGTAATCAGGAAATTTCCCGATGAGTGCGGAAAAATATTTATATGTATCAAACCTGACAACCTGAAAAGGGAATTCATACTCTGCAATAAAACCATTTTCCACAAAATTAAAACGCAGCGATAACGGTTTTTCCTGCGTAAATGTCTCTTCAGAGAAATCCCATTTTGCTTTTCTGCAAAGCGCTATATTTTGGTCATCATCTATATTCAAAAAATAACTATCGTATGCATCATCCTGATATTGAAACGTCAAATCAAGCTTGTATTCACAAGATAATTCGATAATATGTTTGATCTTTTCAGGTGCCGTAATTTTTTTGATTTCGCTCATCTTTCCACCGAAATATTTTCTGAGTAAAACGAAAAATCAACTTGTAACCGTTGATTCCTTGTTCACCTTCGGCCGAATTACATTTTTTTTTAGTGCAAATAATTATTTGAAGATTTACAAAGGTGTGAGTCATCTAAAACATAATACCGGTTATATCTTAAGTAAAATTTTTCCGATATTTCTACGTGACTCGATGAATTGATGCGCTTCTGCTACATTTTCAATCGGAAATATTTTGTGCACGTGCGGTTTAATTTGATGCGTAATAACAAATTCACGAAGTTCTTCAAAAATTTCGTGCATTCTTGAGGGATTTTTTAGCAAATAACCAAGATGTGAAGCCATAACGGCGCCGGACTTTTCAGCTAATTTCATCACACTGACACGCGGCAGGTCGCGCCAGGTTCTCCACCAGGAGACAGGGTTCCATTTTTTTAAATCAAGACTGGCAAACCCGGCAACAACCAGTCGTCCGAACGGCCTCAGGCATTTGAAACTTTTCTTAAAAACGTCACCGCCGACCATTTCTAACGCAACATCGACGCCGCCACTCCGGTCGAATAATTCCTCAACCCAATTATTTTTGTAATAACTAATCGCCGCTGTTACACCGAGCGATTCTAAAAAATTTATTTTTTCAGTATTACCGGCAAGCGCATACACTTTACAGCCTCTTTTCAAGGCTAATTGAACCGCCGCAGTCCCCACGCCGCCGGCAGCAGCGCTAATCAGCACTTTTTCATCCGGCGCAAGCTTCGCTAACCTGAAGAGGGAAACCCATGCGGTCATATAATTCACCAAAAATGCCGCGCTTTCCCTGATATCTAAATTGGGCAATGCCGGAAGCGCCTGTTGCTGTGGCGCGACAACTTTTTCAGCATAACATCCATATTGAGCCCCCACCATCACGGTTTCACCGATGCGGCTCATTGGGACATTTTTCCCGGCGGCCTCGATGATGCCCGATCCTTCCATTCCAAGAATATACGGCCGTTTAACCGCCCAGCCATAGAGACCCTTGCGTGATAAAATCTCCGCATAATTCACACCACTATATTGCAGTTTTACAAGCACCTCATTATCACCGAATTGGGGGGGGGCAACTTCTTTCTGTGTCAAAACACCGGGCTTCCCGGTTTTATTTAGAACAATCGCTTTCATTCTTCTAGAACTTGATTTGTTAGAAGTTGATAATTAGATGGGAGGGATTTTTATTTATAAAAAATTCGGGATGATTCCGCTGGTTCAGCGAAATTTTAAAAGAAAAATTTAAAACGTTAATAACTTCGCAATGGCATAAATCATACTCCCCCAAAATATCGCTGAAATAGAGATAAGCATCATCCAGATAAAAGCAGCAATGATCGACTCGCTGCTTAATGTTTGTTCAGCATCCGAGGGTTCAGTTAACATCAACTCATAATTTTCCTGAGCTGTTTCAGGCGTGGCAACTGTTTCAAGATTGTTAATTGTCACGATAGTTTCTGTTGTTTCCATTACCTGCTCCCTATTCCAAAAATTTAAAAAATCATGATTTCTGTTGTTTTCATTGCCTGCTTCCTATTCAAAAATTTAAAAAATCATGAAGGGAATTTAAAAAATTGACTTTCACCAAAATAAAAAGTGACCGTTAACTCAATATTACAATTCTACCACTTTTTAGCATCGTTTAACAATAATTCGTTCGCTCGAATGCAGAATAGTGCATTATTTTATTGCTAAAAATAATATATCAAATTTTAATGAATTAGCAAAGACCGGATTGGGAAAATATCGAAAGAACTTTTTTTTGCATAAAGAGCACAGAACAGGAACAAATTCAGCCGGAGGTATTGCGAAAATAATAAATGAGAAAAAAGATGATTGTGATGACATAAGCTGAGATAACGAGCACATTCAGCATCTGATTTTTATCAAGTGCTTTCCTTTTGGGTTGACTTTTTATCTTCTTTTTGATTTTGTCATCTGAAATGCTCGTTTCATCCGGCGTCGTTGCTTTATCCTCGTAAATTTTTTCAATGAATGCTTTCGGGGAGGATATTTGGCGTTGGGCTACCACCGGGCAGTCGAGTCGCTGAATTGTTGAGGCGGAATGAGTGACACGCTGTTGTATCTTTTCTTTCACTTCAGCCGACGAATGGTCATTTACGGGGTAATATTTTGCAAAACCACGGATACTTTGATGGCTATTATTTGTGATTTGATTTTGCCCATTTGAAAAATTCGGTGAATTCTCCAGAAAATTTTTCAAATTCTCAAATAAATTCTCACCTTTAAAAATCGGTTTGGTCGCGACGGCTGTTTTTTTATTCAACTGCAAGCTTCCGGCCAAAATAGAATTACATTTAAGACAAACCAGGGGTGCTTTTTTATATACTTCACCACAATTCGGACAATTCATTTTAAATACCATCCATTATCGACAGAGACCGATTGCCTAAAAACCCATTTAAACAAACGGCAATTGATGTTGGTTGAAATTATGAAAACTCTTTATACATCATTTTTAGTATTTGCATGTTGAAGCAGATCAAAAAATGCGGTTTCAAAAATTTAATCGTAGAGAATCCTTGCTATAATTTCGGATGTTTTTGATGATACCCCGTCATATCCTGAAAAGATTTTGCCAACGCAAGCGTTTCAGCCTCTTTGAACAAATCCCCGATAAAGCTGATGCTTTTATCCGGTCCGCCATTCGGAGCGACCACGCAGGGATGCCCGGTAAGATTCGTCAGCAGCAAGTTTTTTCCAAAGGATGGTGCGATGTAAACATCAATATTTTCAAATAGTTCGCCCATTTTTTGAATGAGCTGATATCGTATCCGGTTTGCGTTGATATACTCAACGGCGGGAATAAATCGCGATTGGCGAAAGACCGTTGGCCAGGCATTTTTGATCTGCCGGACCAAAAGATCGTCGCGATTGTCGCGGGTAAGCTCGTCAAAAGCCGCGGCTGATTCCGCGCTGAGAATGAATGATATCGGAAAAACCGGCAGGTCGGGCAATTCAATCGGCTCAAGCGCAATG
>CAYVDX010000467.1:0-4060 GCA_964450485.1 uncultured Calditrichaceae bacterium | reverse complement strand
AAACAAAATCGATCCCGCAATAAAACGGGATCGATTTTCAAAAAAAACGATGATGTTAAAGACTGGTTACAACTCGCCCAACAACCGTTTGAGCGTCTCATCAAGCTCGGAATCCAACTCGATTTCCATTTCCTCCCGCGTGCCGTCCAAAAAGTAAATTTCAATCAATCGATGTTCCGGCCGCCAGGTATCTATCGGATCTGTGTCGTCGAATTCTTCGTACATGCTATAATCTACTTCGTCAAAGTCTTCATAGACCAGGTAATCCACCTGTTCCATGTCCAATTCCAACATTTCGCAAACCTCTTCAAACACCGATGCGGCCTTAGTGACGATTTTGCGATTCATACGATCAGGAAATTCCATAAATACTCTCCTAAAGTGCCTTGATCCTGTAACTTTCACATAATTAAATGGTTTCGATCTTCACTACTATTTCATTCACTTTTTATACGAAACCGTTTCCTGATTTCGTGGGTATTATAAGAAAAATTTTTTGAGAAGCAATAATTAATTTTCATATTTTACGGGTTTTTTGCCTATTTTTTAT
Source organism: uncultured Calditrichaceae bacterium (assembly GCA_964450485.1). Classification (GTDB taxonomy): domain Bacteria; phylum Calditrichota; class Calditrichia; order RBG-13-44-9; family J075; genus JACKAQ01. The sequence goes on along the minus strand of CAYVDX010000467.1, from coordinate 3,510 downwards.
GTTACTTATCAAGTATCGCGATGCATGACAGCATCCATCGTCGCAAAAATGAATTGCCAGTTTGCGCATCATTACTTGTGATGTTCAATATTTATTCGCCGCCGTTTTCATCAATATTTCATCCCATTCTCAGGAGCATTCCATGCAATTTTTTAAAAAATCCATCGCGTTATCGGCGCTTTTCATCTTTTCCGCCGCAGCATTTTCGCAGGGAGTAACCATTAAACCATTCATTTCCCATCCATTTGTCAGGCTGGGCGAAGTCAATGATAATATTGCCGGCGATATCAGAACTTTTCGCGAATCAAGCGGCGCAGCAATTCCTTCTCCGGGTGAATTCAATGGCGAACGGACGTTTGGCGCGCAGGCTGAGTATCATTTAAATGAAGATTATTTTTTTAACATCTCCGTCTCCTTTTATAATGAAACGGTCGAAACACACTTCGATGGTCTGCAACCGGCGCCGATTGTGCTCGATTACCAACGCGAAGTGCGCTCCTATGATTTCATGCTCAACCTGGACTATTATTTTAATTACAACAACTGGAAACGTTTCAACAAATATTTAGGCGTCGGCGTTGGGTTGATCCTCGTCAATGCGGATTCAAAAACTTTTTATAAAGTCAAAGATGAATTATTGATAGATTCGGACGGCGAATTTACAAAAACCGGTCTTTCAGCGTTACTTTCAGCCGGGATGACATATCGCCTGGCGTCGCTGTTGTCCCTTTGGGGAGAAGGCGGGTACCAGGTCAGCAACGTAGGGCAATTAGACGGAAAAGTGACAACGATAGACAATCCAACGCGAACCGATTTCACGACAAATTCCGCTTTTGATCTCTCCGGTTTTTTCATTCGGGGCGGGCTGGGCATCACCCTTCCCTTCCTTAATTAATTGTTAAACTTTTTGTTTTAAATTTCGAGTATTAAAACACAAGCGCTATTCATTGGCGCCCTAATTTTGGAGGGTAAATTATTCTCAAACATTCTTATCTTAGTGGCAATCGGCCTGCTGTGAGGACATACGATGCAAGGGTTTTCAATCGATAACAATCTCATCCATTTTCTTTTAGTAATAATGGTCGTGCTTCTGATCATTCAGGCTTACGTTTTGCTGCGTATCCGGAATATTTTACAAGCCATCGCCATGAATTTTGACTCAGTGATTTACTTTTGGCGGAAATTTATTTCGTCACAGGAAAAATCCAAACAAACACAGCGGACGCAACCCAAATTGTCAAAAACCTGCCAATTTTGCAAGCATCGTTTGGCGTACATCAACACCAGCAAAACCCGCGAGGATGAAGAAAACTTTTATCACCGCTGCGGTTTGCGCAATATCGACATCTCGCTTGGTGACTCTTGTACACATTTTGAGCAAGATACTTCATCCATTGAAGAAGATTAACCTGCTGATTTTACCGCCGGTGAAAAAACGCTGACAATGCGCATTGACGCACGCCTCGCACGCCTCTAAAAAAAATCCTTCTCTTAAAAAATTGTGAACCTTGCGCGGTGAATGACAGTATGAGATTAACTCTGTACGATAGATTTATTCACAAAATATCATTTGACATACGATGTGGTAATCTGTATAATCGAGGCGAATGATAAACTGAAACGCGAAAGGACGCCATGAGTTTGCAACAGGACATTCCCCGGGAAGACGTGGCATTACTGGAAAATCTCCCCACTGCTTATCAGAACATTCTCACTGAAATTCACAAAGTCATCATCGGGCAGCAAGCGGTTATCGATCAACTGGTCATCTCACTGTTTTCCAAGGGGCACTGTTTGATTGTCGGTGTGCCGGGGCTTGCCAAAACCCTGTTGATCAACACGTTGGCCGATGTGCTCGATCTGAAATTCAATCGCATTCAATTTACCCCGGACCTGATGCCGTCGGATATCACTGGCACGGAAATCATCGAAGAAGACCGTTCCAGCGGCACAAAGGCGTTTCGGTTTATCCGCGGGCCCATTTTCGCAAACATTGTGCTGGCGGACGAGATCAACCGCACGCCGCCGAAAACCCAGGCGGCGCTGTTGGAAGCAATGCAGGAACACCAGGTCACGGCCGGCGGTGAAAATTTGCATCTGGATGCGCCGTTTTTTGTGCTGGCCACCCAAAATCCCATTGAACAGGAAGGCACGTATCCACTGCCGGAAGCGCAGCTTGACCGTTTTATGTTCAACCTGTGGATTGATTATCCCAGCTTTGAAGAAGAAATGGCCATCGTAAAATCCACCACCGGCGATTACACGCCGACGCCGGAAAAGGTGATGAACGCGGCGCAAATTATCGCCGTGCAAAACGTGCTGCGAAAAATTCCCGTGGCGGATAATGTCATCGAATACGCGGTTCGGCTGGTAAATATGACCCGCCCGAATTATAAAGATGCGCCGGATTACATCAAACAATGGATTAATTGGGGCGCCGGGCCGCGGGCGTCGCAGTATTTAATTTTGGGCGCAAAAACCCGCGCGGCATTGCAAGGCCGCTTTACCCCTTCGGAAGAAGATGTGCGTGTATGCGCCATTCCGGTGCTGCGGCATCGCATTGTCACCAACTTCAATGCCGAGGCGGAAGGCGTCACCTCCATGGATGTGGTAAAACGGTTGTTTGAGGCGTTGGGATAATTTTTCGTGTTTTTTGATGACAGGACGAAATTTACATTCCGGTTTACCATACTGCTTGTTGATAATGCCGGTGGATTGTTTGGTCTTTGGTAACGAGTTCTAACGAACGAACGCTTGCCTGCGCCACTATTATTCGATCAAACGGATCGCGGGTCCAATTTTGTTCGAGGGCGTATTGGATAACGGTTTCAAAAGAAAGATCACAAATTTTCAGCCCGATCCTGTTCATCAAATCATGCACAACGCTGTTCCCTTCTTCTGAAACCCGGCCAATCTCGAACAAGTATTGGAGTTCCAACACAACCATTGGCGAGATAAACAGCGTTTTCTCGGAAATTAGCCGCTGAATATTTTTCGGAATCAATTCAACCGTACCGGCATAAAGCCAGGCGACCACATGCGTATCAAGGTAAATCATTTGACTGCCACTCGTTTGACCAATCGTTATGAACAATTTCCTCGGGATCAACTTTCAGATAAGGTCGTTTGATGAGCCGGTCAAGTTTTTTTGTCGGATTCTCGGGAATAATTTTTAACCGCTGTCCCCGGCGTTCAATTTCCACGGGATTCCCGGTTTCTAATATTTCATCCAGAATCCGGTAAATATTTTCCCTGAGCTTCGAGGCTGTTAAGGGTTTTTTTGTTAATTCCATCATGGCAAAATATACAAAAACACACGTACGAAGTCAATCTAATTGTCGTACGACATCCTTGAGAAGTTGTTTCGGAGGTGTTATTCTCCGATCGGAATCGAGCGCGTTACCTGATGGGTCAGCAACCGCGCTTCCTGAAGCCTCAATGCGCCTTCGGGCGCTAAAATAATATCTCCGGCATTTGCGCCGTCTAAAAAATCCAGGCTCTATCGGGTTC
>CAYVDX010000466.1:0-4063 GCA_964450485.1 uncultured Calditrichaceae bacterium | reverse complement strand
TAATTTCAAACTTTACCTCAACAGAACTACCGGCCAAAGTCAAAAACTTTCCAAATGTGGATTATCTCGTCGAACCCTTCAAAATCAAAAATTTCCGCCACATCGTGGAACGCTGGATCAATTTTCGGAGTCTTTATGTTAATTAATGTCGTAAATAAAGGCATTTTTCATTAAAAACAATTTTTACAGACACAAAATTTTAAGGCTTGTTACTGCGAACGCACAAGGTAACAAGCCTTTTTTATTGTTTACCTGCATATCATTTTTCCCCGCCCCCGACTTAGCTATTGACAAATGATCAATATATTATTACTTTGAAAATGCGTCACGATCTGTATTTAACAAAACGCATCGAATCTGATTTTTTCACAACTCATCATCACGAATTTCTTGTTTTAACGAAAAACAGTTTGGTTTTTTAGAAACCCATCCCCAATTACCAAATTACAGGAGGGCTGTTATGCATTTAAGTACTGCGGAAGAAATTTTGGCTGAAAAAGGCGCTTACATGTTTAGCGTGTCGCCCGAAACTACGATTTTTGATACCGTCAAGGAAATGATCGAACGTAAGATCGGTTCAATGCTCGTAAAAGATGGGGATCAATATGTGGGAATTTGGACTGAACGAGATTTATTATACAACACCTTTCAGGAAGGTTTTGACCCTAAAAAAGCAAAAGTAAAAGATCACATGACCAAAGCGCTCATATCCGCGCCGCATGACGCGACGATTCTTCAGTTAAAAGACATGTTTTTAGGACGCCGGCTGCGTCATTTGCTGATCGAACGAGAGGGCAAATACATTGGCTTAGTATCCATTGGCGATATCACAAAAGCTAGCCTGCAAGCGCAAGCTGAAGAGTTGGAGGAATTGAGCAATATCGTCCATCTTGATTATTATGATGAATGGCGATGGAAATCAAAAAAACGTAAAAAGCAGTTAGGTATTTAATCCCCGGGATTACGGGTGCGTGTTGCCTCCTCTTTCCCAACATAGATAAAACGATCCAACAGCGGGATATATTTTGTCCATTCCGAATTGGGTACTGCATCGCTCTCACAAATCCGCAGCAAGGCATTCGTGTGTGCATCCAACTGAATAAGGTGCTTTAGCACAATAGCCTCAAGCGTCATCGGCGCAACGGGCGCATGATGTTCCCTGCCCGGATGACTCAGCACAACATGCAGAAATTCCAACCGCAATTTTTTGGGGAAATCTTTTAGGCTGTTAATTTTTTCGCTTAATATTCCATATCCGGCAGCGATATTTCCGATCAAACGCCCTTCCGTTGAAAAATCAATAAACCCATTTAAGGAATATTCATGCACTTTGCCAAGGTCGTGACAAATAATCCCGGCTTTTAGTAAATCAATATTAATCGCCGGATAGTGCGACTTCATTAAATCCGCCATATTCAGCAATTTGACGACATGCTCCAACATGCCAAACAGGTAATTGTGATGCCACAATTTGCCTCCAGGAGAAACATAATACGCCTCGGCTAATTTTTCATCTTGAAAAACAGTATCCAATAACGCCAGCAAATTTTTATTTTTAATTGATCGGTAATGATCCAAAAATTTCTGCTTTAGCACTTTCGCATCTTTTGCCGATTTTGGCAAAAGTGTTTCCAGCAAAACACCGTCGGTTTCCTTTGCCGCCCGAATTTTCTGAATTTTGAGCGTTTTGCGATTATTATACACCTGCACCGTGGCCTGAATTTTTACAATTCCGCCAATGGGCGTTTTTGCCGAGTAATCTTGAATCTTATCCCAAATACGCGCCTTCAAACGGCCGCTCGAATCACCCAATTCCAATACCAAATACGGTTCGCCGTTTTGTTTATACTTTACTTCTTTATTCCGCACCACGCAAAACGTGACAAAAGATTTTCCAGGGGGCATTTTTTTCATGCCTGATTCTTTCGATTCGTTCATGGCCAGCTCGCAAATATAATTGAATAATGTGGAGTTGATTTTTTCGAGGCAAAAAACGCAATTGTTACATCGCGTAAAATAAAGTATCAAAAATTTTTGAATTATTCAAGTTTAAGGATGGAAAAAATCTGACGACAGGCGGAAACCTTTAAGTATCAACAAGTTATGCCGTCGGGCTTTCATCTGCTTCGTATATTTCCATTGTGTTCGGACCGCGCGACTCGGCTTTGCGAAGCGCTTTTTGGGCATTTTCAAGCAACTCTTTATCTGTCAGCCCCATTTGCGGATATTCCACAACGCCGCAATTGACATAAACCTTTTCAACCAATCCGCCAACCCAGGGGCCATGCTGGGCGATTTTCCCGTAAATTTCCTGAAATGCGCTAAAAACTTCCCGTAAAACCTGTTCCGGCCATAAAATGGCAAAATATTCATCGTTGAAGCGATAGATCGTGGTCGGTTCGCCAAATAGCGGGCGCGAAAATTCCAAAAACTCCGATACCAATCTTTGGTAAATGGGCGGTTCAATTTCGTCTTTTGTCGTGCTGATCTTTAGCAGTTGCAAACAAAACCGCTTGTTAAATCGACTCGCCCGGCGCACCTCTTTTGCCAAATCCGTTGCCAGCGCTTTGTCATTTCTCAATTCAGTTTCCGTATCAATCAAATTATAGCTTTCCAACTGGTGAAGCATTTGCGCTCTTTCGAGAAAAGCCGCTACCTGGTACGCCATTGTTTCTAATATTTTTTTATGCTGTTCATTATAATGTTTGGCTTTATAACTTTCCACGGATATGACCATTTTCGCTTCCAGGTCAATCATCACCGGAACCGCGAGCAGGGATTTTAGTTCACCGGCGGGTTTTTCTTCCAATAACATCCGGGGAATGTAATTTTCTTTTGCTGAAAAATCTTCAATGATAATGGATTCATTTTTTCGCAACACCCACCCCAAAAGCCCCTCATTATTTGGAAAAACTTCTCCCGGTTTCAATAGCGCATTTTGCCCTGAGGCATACACAACCGCACCGTTCTCCGGATCCGCTTTCTCGGCGACAATCACGCGATCGGCGGCAAACACCTTTTTTATAGAACGATTCAGATAGTCCCACAATTCGCCGATTGACTGAATTTCCAAAATCCCTTTGCTAAATTCATAGAGTAATTTTGTGGTCCAATTTTCTGATTCAAATTCATAAAGCCTATTACTGCAAGCCAATTGAATGGCGACGCTTTGGCCAAAAGCCGTTAATATTTTTAAATCATCTTCGCTGAAGGCCTGCTCAACAACCGAATCCGCGCATAGCACGCCGACGATGTAATCATCAAAATAAAGGGGCACGGCCATGAAGGATTGGGGAGGCGCGTCAGATGCGCTGTGATAAGGCAAAAGGCCCTCGTTATCGGGGAGGTTGTTTTCCAAAATAGTTTTGTTGTGCTTCACAACCAGGGAGGGCAAGCCATAATTTAAGTCGATATAGTTGCCGTTTCCCGAAGCGGAACCCGCTTCGGAAACGGTATATCGAATGTAAAAACGTTGTTTAAAGTGATTTACCATCAACAGCACAACGGTTGTGCTAACGGTTGTCTCCCTGATCAATGGGAAGACGATATTGAGGAATTGCTCAAAATATTCTTCTACATTTTGGTTTGTATTTACCCGGGGATTCTTGATGGAGACCGGTACAATTTTCTCGTTAAAATTGTCTCCGGCCGCATGTGGGGATGTTTCGGCGCTTTGGTTGGGTTGATATTGTTGCAATAAAAAGTAAATGCCGCCGCCAACGACAAAAACGATCAGTAATTTAATGATAATGAGCGCCGCGCCATCATTCGGTAAAAAGCTAATCAACAATGCAGCAAGAAGGATTGCAACGACAATTAGTACTAAATGATTTTTGCTCACAGCACCTATCCATCGTGGATGTTAATCTGGAAAATTTTAAGCACTCATTGCATACCCTACCGGGAAATTTGCCAAATATACAAAAAATTTATTCCACTGGATAGCGCTAATTTCTATTTTCCATCCGATTTTTCATTCACGTACTGGATGCTGTTCCGCAGATTCATTTTTTTTTCTTAATCAGTTGAGTCCCGTTGCTTAATTTTTAGAGCCTCTTGCACC
>CAYVDX010000465.1:0-4064 GCA_964450485.1 uncultured Calditrichaceae bacterium | reverse complement strand
ACGAAATTTCATAGCTGCCTCATTTTAATCGTGCATTTTGTGTTTTAGGATTTAGTGTATTACGATATTTCAGTACCGGATACATTTTTTTAAATGTTTAAAAGTGTGTCATTCCCGCATGTTTTTAGCGGGAATCTACGACTCCTGAACATTGTGGATGCCCGATAATCCCGGAAAGCCGCATGCGCGTAAACCTTATGGATTCCGGTCGTCCCTTCGGGACTTTTTGAGTTAAATTTTCTTCAAACCACGGCATAAATACCGTGGCTTTTGTCAAATTGTCCCTTCGGGACATCCGAAAATAGCCCACCGATTCATCGGTGGGACAAAAATAACGTCTAAAATGGCAAAAAAGTCCCAACGGGACGACAGAAATTACTAAGGTTTACGCGCATACGGCACGCCGGGACGGGCATGACAAATTTGCGAAAATTACTTTAATTTTAAAAACTGTCCGGTACTGAATTATGACATTTGAATTTGTGATCTCTTTTTTTTAATTACGGTTAAAATATCTCGTTTATTTTTCACCCGTTATCCCGGTTTCTTCCATTTTTGAATCCGGTTTTTCTTCCGCGGATTTGAGCTGCGCCAACTCCAGCGGGTGCTCATGTTCCATTTCTTCCTCGGTGACTTTCCCGGTAATCCAGGTAAAATTCATGGGATAAACATCCGGGTTAAAAATGACGTAATAAATGTGCCAGATCAGAATCGCCAGAAACGCCAGCCAGGCTTCGTAATAATGAATAAGTTCGCAGGCGTCAATAAATAATTTGGAAAACAACGCCATGGATTGGTTCTCAAACCACAATGCAAAACCCGTGACAGTCATGATGACCGTTCCCCAGGCTAATGCCCAATATTCGCTTTTTTCGATGTAATTGAAGCGGCCGAATTGCGGCCGTTGCCGCGAAAAACTTAGGTTAAATTTGAGCATTTGCAGCATATCCTTAAAATCCTGCCGGCGAAACCACATATCCCGCGCAATGCCGCGACCGCGTTTCGTAAAAATAATGTAGTAAATATGATATAGCGACACAGCTATCATGCCAATCGCCGCCACCCGGTGCAGCAAGCCGCGAAACAGGAACAAACTTTCACCGCCAAACCGGCGAAGTTCCATCACCCACCAGGCGTCCGGAAATTTTAGCATAAACCCGGTGATTACCAGGGTAAAAAATGTCGTCAGCATCACTAAATGCTGGATGCGTTCATTCAGGGTCATGCGCTCATAAAACCGAATCCGATCACCGGAAGTCAATTTTTCTTCTTGCGCCTTTGCCGCATATCGCTGTTGATAATTAGTTTTGACTTTGCGCAGCCAATCCAGCATATTGTGCAGCAACATGCCGCCGATGACGATCAAAATGACCAGAATGTAAACCCGGGAAATCCAAAACAGAATTTTTTCGCCGCCGGATTTTGCGCTGGAATGAACCTTGCCGATGGCAAAATTCTGATTTGCGCCCGGATGGCATTCTCCACAGGTTTTCGCCAAATTCGCCGGGTTGATTGTCGAGCCAGGATCAGACGACGGCAAAATATTGTGCACGCCGTGACAACTGGCGCAATTCGCGGCCTCGGCAGCGCCGGAACGCACGGCCAACCCGTGATAGCTGTTTAAATATGCCGAATAATTGCGCGACGGCAAACCGAATTTGCTTGCCAATCGCACGGAATTATGGCACGGGCCGCACACCGCTTGCGATACATTTCGCGGCGCGACCGGAGACTTGGCCAACTCGTGCTCGATAATATCGTGTTCGCCGTGACAATCCGTGCAAGTCGGCGCATCTTCCACGCCTTTCGCCAGCGCCTTTCCGTGAATGCTTTTGTTAAATTTTTCGGTGATCTCCTCGTGGCAATTGCCGCAAGTTGCCGCAATGTTAAATTTGTTCACTTTTGACGCGCTCTCCGACGCCCGCATCGCGCTGTGTGCGCCGTGACAGTCGCTGCAAATGGCCGCCGAGGTATCGCCTTCCGCAAATTTACGTCCGTGAATGCTGGTTTCGTACGCCGCCACAAACCCGATTGAGTGGGACATTCGCGCCTGCACTTCCGGGTTATCCAGGTGACATTTCAGGCAAACATTTATTTCGCGCGCGCGACTGACGGGCGAACGGCTGTCGGTTATCCCGTAAATACGGTGTTCGCCGTGGCAATCCGCGCAGCCCGGGGCAAATTCAAAACCGGCCGCCAATGCCTTGCCATGCTCGGACGCCCGGTAAACCCCGGTGACGTCATCATGGCACTCGCCGCAGGTCCGCGCAAGGTTTTGCCGATTTACCGGCGACGCCGAGGAATCCACCGGAAAAACGGCGTGCCCGGCATGGCAATCGCTGCATTCAGTGTCTTCCGCGTGAATGCTTTCGCGATACGAAAGAACAAATTTTCGCTCCTTTTCACTGCCGTTTTTTTCGGCAAAGGTTTCATCGCCGTGGCAGGAAAGGCAGCGGGATGAAGTAACCGAATCCGTGCTGTGCCGGGTGTGGCAATCAATGCAATCCGGGCCATCTTTTGCCGTAAAATGAACGCTGATCTTCCATTCCCCGGTTGCCTCTTTGTGACAGTTGATGCACTGTCGCGACAGTCGCCAGGATTTTTCCGGCGTGTGCACATCGCCGTGGCAGGCGGTGCACTGCAAATCCCTGGCATGACCGCTGTGAGAAAATTGTTGGCCGGACGCTTCATGGCAGGGCATGCAATTCACCGGCGTAATGACGTCTTTGTGCGGCGCTTCATCCGGATCAAAACCCACGTGACACTCAACGCAGGCCACATCTTTGTGCGCCGATTTTGCAAAAATTCCCGGGTTCACATTGATGGAAATTTCTGTTCCATTCTTTTCCATCGTGAATTCCGGATCATCGTGGCAGTCGAGGCAATCCGCATTTGTTTGGGCAAAACCACCGTTTCCCCAGAGAAATAGCAGTGCAAACAGAAAAGTGATTTTTTTCATGCTGCCGCCTCCCGCGGGGCAGCCCTCATTTTTGTAATGTTTGCCGTAGGCATTTTAAGAAATTAACCAAAATATTTGTCACATTTTCCGTCCAATGTAACCTCACCCCCTAAATCCCCCTCTCCTAAAAAGAGAGGGGGACTTAAAACGTCAATTCATATAAGCTTAAGATGATAATCTATCCCTGAATTCTCCCCTCTCCTGTTAGGAGAGGGGGCGGGGATGAGGTTAAAATTTCGTAAAATATCGATTAATTAATTGGATTTACTTGTTTAAACGCCCTTCCTTTCAATTTTTCAAATTAAACCGGTTGATCAGCCGGTGAATGGTGCGCCGGTCAATTGCACATGCCTCCGCCGTTTGACTGATGTTCCAATTGTATTTTGCCAATTGATATTTGAGATAATCTTTTTCAAATGCTTCCAACACCAGCTCTTTTGCTTCTTTGTATTTTAAGTGATTCCAGTCCCGGCCGCGTTGCCGGCTATTTGGGGTTTGCAGATGCGCCGGTAAATCGTTCGAGGTTATCGCCGGCGGCGTCGCAAGATAATAAGCGCGTTCAATGATGTTTTGCAATTCGCGGACATTGCCCGGCCAGTCGTATTTACCAAGCATTTCCGTCGCGGCCGGTTCCAACGCTGTCACCTGGCGATGATACTTTTGATTTAAACTGTTCAAAAAGTGTTCGATCAGCAAAAGGATATCATCGCCGCGTTCGCGCAACGGCGGCACATTAATCTGAATCGTGTTGATGCGAAAATATAAATCTTCCCGCAAAAGTCCCTGCTCAATGGCGGTTTCCACATCGCGGTTGGTGGCGCTCAGGATACGTATATCCACCGAAATTTCCGTTTTGCCGCCAATGCGGCGAATTTTTCGATCTTCCAACATTCGCAGCAGCTTGACCTGCAAATTCAGGGGCATTTCGCAAATTTCATCTAAAAACAGCGTGCCGCCGTTGGCCAGTTCCACCAAACCCGGCTTGGCCTGAAACGCGCCGGTAAACGCGCCTTTTTCATACCCGAATAGTTCGCTTTCAAACAAAGACGCCGGCAAAGCGCCGCAGTTGATGGGTATCAGCGCCTGGTTTCGCCGCAGCGAATTT
>CAYVDX010000464.1:0-4065 GCA_964450485.1 uncultured Calditrichaceae bacterium | reverse complement strand
AAGGATTTTCGCGCAGCCTGGGGAAAAACCGCCCTTGACAGCTTATACGGCGATTTGCGAATCCGAATCTTAAAAGGCGGCTGGCCCTTTAAACCAAAAGCCACGCCCAACCGGGCTTTTATCGATTATCGTCCTTCAACCAGGGCGGAATCACTGGCAGTGAAAATTTGGCGGGATGACACATTTAATATGGAACGCGCACATGTCAAAATGGCCGCTTATTTTGAAAAACGCGGCGATTATTTGTCGGCATTCAAGGAATATCGCGCCTTAATGACCCTGACGCCATACAATGTTTCGCCGTATTTGCGAGCGTCGGATGTGTTGATCAAAGCCAAAAAATTTGCCCGGGCGATGCCCATTTTGCGGCAAACATTGACGATGGAGGAAACACCTTTTGCCAATAAGTGGATCGGAACCATCCTGTTGAATGGGAACCAGGTCCAGGCTGCCATTCCCTATCTTGAAAAATCTTTCAGGATGAAAGGAGATGATCCGCAACTGCTTTATAACCTCAGCGGCGCTTATGCCTTAAATGCGCAATACCAAAAAGCCAAACAAATGTTGAATAAACTCTACAAAATAAATCCGAATTTTCCCGACGCCGGCGACCTCAAACGCCAATTGGAACGGATCAGGTAAATGAAATACCGCATCCTGACATTTTTACCGGCAATGCTGTTGTTATTGCCTGTTTTTTGGCAATGCGCCCCGAATAGCGGCAATCGCATTGTGCTGTGGACAACGTTGCGTCCGGTGGAACGGGGATTTTTGCAAAAAAAGCTAAATGAATTTGCCAAGCGTTATCCCCAATATGAGTTTCAGCAGCTCTATTACCAACCCGAAGAACTGCGTTCTAATTTTATGATTTCCGCCCTGGCGGGAAAGGGGCCGGCGTTGATCCATGCCGCCAGCGATAACATCGGTCCGCTATCGGAACTGGGTGTGATCAAGCCGCTGGAAAATTATTTTTCCAAAAGTTTTTTAGATAGTTTTATCACAGACCCGTTTCCCGCGAACTCAAGTTTGAACGGCCATTTGTATCAAATTGCCGACCGGGTCGGGAATCATTTGACCCTAATTTATAACAAAAAATTTGTCAAAAAACCGCCGGAAACCATTGCTGAACTGATCGAGATGGGACGGCAAATCACCCGGGATAATAACGTCGACGGCATTCCGGATCGTTATGCGCTGGCATGGAATTTTATCGAGCCGTATTTTGTGGTGCCGTTTATCGGGCTTTACGGCGGCTGGATTTTGAACGCGCAAAATCAGCCCACGCTCAACACGCCGGCGGTCGTCAATGCCGCACAGTTGATTTATGATTTGGCAAATAGATACAAAATTATCCCCCGCGAATGCGATTACGAAACCGCCAATGCCCTGTTTTTGGATGAACAATCGGCCATGATCATCAACGGCCCGTGGTCGTGGGGAACGTATATCAAACGCGGCATGGATATTGGCTTTGCGCGGATTCCCCGCAATGAAAAAACCGGGCAGTGGGCAACGCCCATTGTTTCGCCGGTGGGATACATGGTCAATGTCAATCTCGAAGGCGAGCGGCTGCAAATCACACTGGATTTGCTTCGTTTTTTAACGTCGCCAACGGTGGAAATGGATTTTGCCCGGTCTTTTAACCTGATTCCTTCGCGCAAAGATCTCATCAACAACCCGGAATTGGTCAAAAATCCTTTATACCGGGCTGCCATTGACCAAATGAACGTTTGCAAACCCATGCCCATCGTAACCGAGCTTCGTTGGATTTGGGATGCCATGCGCCCGGCGTACCAGGGGATTTTTACCGGTCGCTACACGCCCAAGGAAGCCGCGGCGGAAATGCAGGAACTGGCGGAAAAACTTATTCGCGAAAACCGGCAATGACTTTGAAAATTGAAAATTGAAAAGTAGGAAGTAGGAAGCAGGAAGTGAGAAGGGCGAGCAGTGAAGAGTGAAAGCGTGCGCTTGATGGATGGTCTCCTTCATTACTCTGCTGTGGCGTAAAAAAAAAGCATCATTGATGACGCTTCCCACGTTGAGCCGGGCTCCCGGAAAGCCGGGACCCGGCGGATCTTGTTTGAACAATCGGAAAACGAAAAACATGGCAACAGTCTCCTCAAAATTTGGCGGCAATACCCGGCTGGCATACCTTTTTCTGTTCCCGGCATTTTTTGTGATGGGGCTGGTGGTATTTTATCCTTTTATTTACAATCTCGTTATTTCCTTTTCAAACATGAACCTGACGCACTTCCACGATTGGCAATTCAAGGGGTTTGCGAATTACAAACGGGTGCTTGCTGAAAAAGATTTTTGGTATTATTTTTTCAAGACAGTGTTGTGGACGGTGCTTAACCTGGTGTTTCATGTCAGCCTTGGCGTTTTTTTAGCGTTGATTTTGAACAAGAATCTCAAAGGGAAATCCATTTTTCGGACGCTGCTGATTTTGCCCTGGGCAGTGCCGCAATATATCACCGCGCTCACCTGGCGGGGCATGTTCAATTCGGAATACGGCGCTGTAAATTTGATTTTGAATAGTTTGTTCGGAATAGAATATTCCTGGCTCTCCACGGAATGGGGCGCTTTCGCGGCGTGCCTGATCACCAACATTTGGCTGGGTTTTCCATTTATGATGATCATTGCCCTGGGCGGGCTGCAAAGCATTCCCGATGCGCTGTACGAAGCCGCGGAAATCGACGGCGCTTCGCCCTGGCAAAAATTTCGCAATATTACCATGCCAATGCTCAAGCCGGTTATGGTGCCGGCAATCACCCTGGGCGTGATCTGGACGTTCAATAATTTCAACGTGGTTTGGCTGGTGAGCAATGGCGGCGAACCATCGGAAACAACCCACATTCTGGTAAGTTGGGTGTATCGCGCGGCATTTTTTTACTACCGGATGGGTTATGCCGCGGCGTTTTCGCTGGTTATTTTCCTGATTTTGTTTATGTTTAGCTGGCGATTTATCAAACGCACCAGCGCCGTGGAAAATGTTTACCAATAAAAGAAGTAAAAAGCAAAAAGTGTAGGGAACGGCCGCGACCGTTCCTTCGGGTGGATTAATCTCCCGGTGAATGCAATTAGAAAGGTGAAAAATGCGCAATCCGCGTGCGTTATCGCTAAAAGGAAAAATCGGCGCATACAGCGTGTTGACACTGTTTACGCTGTTTTCCATTTACCCGGTGCTGCGGGTGTTTTCCATTTCGATTCGCCCCGGGCAGCGCCTGCTGACCAAATCGCTGGCAATTATTCCCGACGGCGCCACGTTTGCGTCTTATTACCAACTCCTTTTTGACGAACCGTTCCTTCGCTGGATGGGCAACAGCCTGTTCATCTCCATCGTCGTGACCATCGTCGGCGTGGGACTGGCGACGACCGCCGGATACGCATTTTCCCGGTTCCGTTTTCCGGGACGCGCAGGCGCAATGATTGCCATCATTACCACCCAAATGTTCCCGGTAAGCATGTTGCTGCTGCCATTGTTTATCTTGCTGATAAAATTGCACTTATACGATTCTTTTTTGGGCTTGATCATCGCCTATTCCGCCACGGCGCTGCCGTTTACCATCTGGCAAATGAAAGGCTATTACGACACCATTCCCTATAGTTTAGAAGAAGCGGCCATGATCGACGGCGCATCGCCGGTCTATACTTTCTTTAATATTATTTTGCCATTGGCATTGCCGGCGCTGGCGATCACGGCGCTGTTTTCATTTATGACGGCATACTCCGAATATCTCGTCGCCGTGGTTTTGATCCAGAATACGGACTATTTCACCCTGCCGTTGGGTTTAAAAAGCTTCCAATCAACCATGGAAGCAACCTGGGGGCTTTATTCCGCCGGGGCGATTGTGGTGAGCATTCCGGTGGTGGCGTTGTTCATGCTGGTCAGTCGCTGGCTGGTTTCCGGGTTGACATTGGGCAGCGTGAAAGGGTAAACAGGGATAGCGGATTTGATGCTGGATACTGGATGCTGGATACTGGATACTTAATTCGTTAAAAAACTAAAGGTTACGCATAACGCACCACGTATCACGCATCACGCACCACGTATCACGCATCACG
>CAYVDX010000463.1:0-4065 GCA_964450485.1 uncultured Calditrichaceae bacterium | reverse complement strand
CGAAGTAGTTTTTTTAACCGTAAGGGATCGACCCGTTTAATCGTTTTGTAAACTTCACTGCTTACCAAATGGCTCGCTACAAACCAATTAATACGATGCCGGCTCATGGGACGATTTGCCATTTGGTTATATGCGTAGCAAAAATGATTAATCGTTTTATTGGCCAATTGCGGAGCAAGTTTTCCGTTGATCATCATCCGATATAAATGCGCAATAAACCGGCCGATATCATAACCCTGATCACCGAGGTTTGCGCCATCAAAGTCAATAAAAGCAATGCCCTTTTGTGATTCAAAAATGTGGCTGAATTTAAACGAAGCGTGTATCGTGGTTTCATACCCGCTCTCTAAATGGTCAACGGCGGCGAGTAATTTTTTTTGAATGGAAATGCAGGCTGGGGCGCTTTCGGGAAAATTTTGGCGAACCGCGCTTACGGCTTTTTCCAATTCAGCAAGCAGAAAGTCGATCGACATTATTTTCGGCAAATCGATGGGCGTATTATGCAAGGCCGCCAGGCGAAGTCCGATTTCATTCGCTAAAACAGGAAGATGCGCCAAACCGCCGGCATATTTCGCTAATGATTGCCCGCTCAAGGATTCCTGCCATAAAATTTTGTTTTTCGAATCATAGCTAAAAGCTTGCGGAAAAATCAGTTGGCCTTTTTTTCGAGCGTTGCTATCCCACAATTGCGTCATGACGCGATACGCATTTTCCCCATCATCATTTTCATAAACTTTGCCAAATACGCGATGAACCGGCGGTGAATCGTTTGTTTCCGATGTGGCAAAATTCATCGTATAAACAAAGCCGCAACGCTTGCCGGGTACATATTTTTTCATTTCCCGTTTTATGCCTGTAGGCGAATTACGCATTCCAAAATCTTCCGGTCGCTCCCGCGCCAATTTTAGAATCTCTTGGTTTGCAAACATGTTTGGTAATCCCGCGATTTCCGGGTCATTGGGATAAGCCCACAAAACCATTTTCCAGCGGGGAATATAAGTGACGGCGGGGCCGTATTGGGGCTGGATAAGTGTTTGTCCGGTTTGTCTGGCAAAAACATCTTCCGGCTTTTGCAAATAAAAAAGTTTAGCGAAATACAACTGTTCTGTAGCGCTGCCGTTACGATCGTCGATTATATTTGTGGTAAACATGATGCGGCATTCATCGCCAGGTTTGTAATAGATTCGATTGATCTTCCATGCACCGAATTTATCCGCAACTTCCGGAAAATTTATAGACATGTGTTTGTCAATAACCTGGTTTAAAAGTTGCTCGTTTGTAATTTCCCGAAGTTGGGGAAATTCCTGATCCTTTGCCGCGATTATTACATCCCCCATTAACCCTCCGATATCTTTTTCAAGCTCAATTTTAATGTGGCGCCCATATTTTGCTGCATATCAAAGCTTTTTTTAATTTGACAATACTAAATTTCAAAGGATTTCGACAGGAGCAACAGGATATACATGACTCTGTTGATTTAGTCAAAATTGGCTGATGTTTTTGCAGAATAATGCTGTGTTAATCGATCAATATTCAACAAAACGAATTGTTATTCTACCAAAGAGTCGTAAATCAACGGAATCATACATGATATTTCAAAAGAATGATCAACAAATTTTTAAAAAATAATCCTGTTTAATCCTGAAAATTCTGTCAAAAAATTTAATTTAACATTGTCGAGTTAAGCACTGTTCAAATTTAAGTTTGCATGTCTTGCCAAATACCATTGATCGATAAATCGTTTAACAACCTTTTCGACGGAGTAGTTTGAGATTAAATGATCCCGGGGCGAATAATTTTGATAATTGGTTAATACATCTAAAATTCCTAAATGAAATTCTTCCGGTTTTTTAATTACGCCCGCTGCTGGACCAACATAGCGCGTTCCCGCCAGCAATTCAGCATTTACAACGACAGGCACATTCGCAGCCATATATTCTAACACGGCGCGCGGCGCCGCGTCATATTTGGAACACATCACGCCAATCCTGGATTGATTGATATAAAAATTGATCACTTCGTGTGGGACTTCATCTGTAAAATGAACATTTAAATCAAATGATTTCGCCATTTCTTCCAACTCCCCGCGATGGCCCTTTCTGCTTCCGCCAATGCAGATGCAGCTAAGATTGCGATCGTTCATTTTTGCCATTGCCCGGAATAATAATGCGTGGTTTTTTCGT
Organism: uncultured Calditrichaceae bacterium; assembly: GCA_964450485.1. Taxonomy (GTDB): domain Bacteria; phylum Calditrichota; class Calditrichia; order RBG-13-44-9; family J075; genus JACKAQ01. Next base: position 1,882 of record CAYVDX010000463.1, on the reverse strand, counting down.
TCCCGATAGTGCGCGATATAACATAAGTCATACTTTTTTTCTGTTTTTAAGGGGTAATGCATGTTGTTATAATCAACAACTTTATCCCATTTTAAACATTGCACGGTGGGATAGCGGTCTTTGACGCGTTGAATCTCCCAATCTTCATCAACCAGGCAGAGATCATAGTTGCCAAGCCCTTTCACTTTCCAGGGACGCCAGTCTTTGGAGTAGATAACTTTGAAACTGTCCGGGCAGAGTTGAAATGCGCGTTGGATATGTTCGGGAAATTTTGTTCCTTCAATCCAGATAATATCCGGTTGTCCGTTTTTTTGCAGGTATTTCTCTAATGCCAATAGCTGGAAATCTTCATCACAGGGGAAGAGTTTTACCGGCATTTGTCGGTCTTGCCAAACCTCCTGAAAATCACCGTCCCAAAATCGCCATTCTTCACATTCAGTAAAAAATTTGTGTTTAAGAAGCCCCAGTATAATATATTTTGAGCTACTGCTGGTTTTGGCATTGATTCGCAGCTTTTCACGAATGGCGGATTTTGCGTGCGCTTGTGATATTTCATCCCTATCAAAGTTGTTTGAAAATCTTTTTGAGCGAATAATGACGACTTTCATGTTTTAAGCTCTTTTGTTTGTCGGTTCTTTTTAAATATATCGCTACAAGTTATACGTTAAGATCAACAGGTTTTCGATGGTATAAACTGTTTTCGGTAAGTTCAAGCCCAAGCGTTGCCAACAGCTTTTGAACATTTTCGTTTTCCTCGATGGAATGAATGATCCGCGGTGATAGTTTCTCTTTCCAGCGCAAATCGATGAAATTGCGTTGGCGCTGTTGGGCGTAAAATTGGTTGTCGGAAGAACGCGAGCGTTTCAAAAATGATTTTGTGGCGCTGTTATCCCCGGGGCCATGGTGTTCAAAATTCCAATATTCTTTTTGTGCTGGCTCAAACGTCAACGACAGCCAGCTGCATATATCTGTCAGCGTCTCATCAATGGATTCGGCTAATTCATTATAGGTCAGCAGATAATAATCCAATTCAAATTGGGAGACAAACTGCCATATTTCGAGATTTCGTTGCGCCCAATGATCAATGTCAGGCCTTCTGTTGCGGGATTGCAACGAATAATAAATCGCGCGCGGATCTTTGATAATGTGAAGATATTTGTGTGCGTAGCGATCGTCGTGCAACAGTTTGCGGCTCCATTTGACCCGTTTTGAATTGTCGATTAACACCGCTTTCCCGGTGCGCTCGAATAAATGATTGTGAATATCCCGGTAAAAAATTTGTTTTACGTCATAAAAATAGGGACATTCCTGCTGCAATTCGTTGCACAGCGAGCAAGGCATGGGAAATTTTTTTGAGTAAAATTTGTTTAATTCTCCCAAATATAAAGCTTTCGAATGGCTGCCCAACAACAGCGATAGCCAGGTTGACCCACTATAAACATGGGAAAGAATGAAAACCGTTTTTCGTGTCATTTATCCTCCCGGAACATTTTGTTCTAATTGAAGATAGCCAAGCTTTTTTAACAGCGGCTCGCCAACTTTGATTGCATTTTGGAGGGAATGTTCCTGTCCAATCCATTTGCCGATTCGTTTTGGCGAAGCATTTTCGACGATCCAGTTTTGTGCGTTGGGTAAAAAGGGAACCGCTAAAAAATCAAAAACTTTTGCCAGCGTTTTTAGCGGTTGGCGGCATAAATCTTCATAAAAAATTTCCAGGTATCGCCCGGGATAATTTCGCCCTTTCAGTCCAAATTCCGTTGCCGTAACCCAATGCCGCATTTCGATTTCATTACGAAAGGTTTTGACGGTTTTCCAATTTAATGGCAAACCGTTGTATTCATTTATTTCAGCATCGCCAAAAACCAATCTTTTGTTCAAGGGG
>CAYVDX010000462.1:0-4068 GCA_964450485.1 uncultured Calditrichaceae bacterium | reverse complement strand
ATTGTAAAAAAATAAACCATTGCCGGGAACGAATAAACGGCTTGATTTCGGGATTTGCCAAGAGCCATTTTTGAAACAGCGGCGTTTTGCTCACGCCATTTTTTGAAGATAACGTTTGGGAAATTGAACTCATGTTTTTCCTATAATTAAAACAAAATTTTGCCTGCCGAAGACTGCCGCGAAATGATCGAAGCAACCATCATTCATTGTTTGGCATAATGTAATCATACTTTTCAAAATATTTTTAGCATTTTTCACTGTTTTCCGGATCAAATTTTTAAAAATATTGTAAAGATCGTGCAATTTTATGATGCCCTAACTATCGACATTTCCTTCTTTTACTGCAAAACTAATTCTAAATTCCCTAAAGCGCAACATTATTTGAGATATGTCATTAAAAGCGAAAATTTTAGCGCTTTGTTTACCCCGGTTTGGCAGTGAATCAAAAGAGTGGCTTAAAAAAATTGATCGTAAAAGTGAGATCGTGAGAATTTGCAGGCAGGGCATGTGCATGCAGTCCGGAAAATTGTGATGTCGCAAGGCGTTGAGTTTATAAAAACAGTATCATCAGAGCATTTGTGTTTTCATTTGCCGGTTTTCATCGACAAATTTGATGACGGCGTCATTCGTTTTCAAATCCACATCCAATTGGCACATTTTCTCATCCTTTTCCCAGCGCAGGCTGATGCCGTGGTCATCGGAGTCAACAACTCGAAAAATGCCGTTAAACGCCGGGTATTCATTCCGAAAGCGAATGAGTGTGAGCAGCCGCTGAACAACCGGTTGCGCCAGGGCATTTTCAATTTCTGCAACGCTGTAATTATGCCGGTTGATTTCGCGGCCGTCGATGCTTCCGGCGGCGTTTTTGACATCGTTTTTGCCTGCCAAAAGCCCCACGTAATACACCTGCGGAATGCCTGGCGTAAAAAATTGAATCGCCCGGGCGGCCAGGTAAGCGTCATCATCGCAGCCCAGCAGCGAGTAGTAAGTTCCCCGGATTTGATGCACATCGAAGCCGTCCGCGGATTTGTGTTTGGGCGAAAAAATGCGGCTGAGATTGCCCCCGCGTTCCAGGCAAATATCCACGACTTTTCGGGCAGCTTTGGTGTTTACCAGCTCATCCAAATCCGGTTTGACCGGCACGCCGTCGTGACAGTCCAACATGGTAAATTGGTTGTGCGGGCGCATCTGCAAATATTTGCGAAGCCCGGCGCTTTTTTGGGTCAAAAGGGCTTCGAGAACCAGGTACGGCAGGATAAAATCGTAAATCCAGTAGCCCCGTTCAGCCAGCCGGAATTGGGTGGCGTAATGGGCGTGGACTTCCGGCAGTAATTCAATATCGAGCGCATCCGCCAGCGATTTCAGCCAATCCAAAAAGTGATAGATTTCCGGCGCCACGAAAAAGCAACTGGTGCCGGGCTTTTTGATCACGTATCCCACCGCGTCCAGCCGCAGCATTTTGATGCGATTTTTGCTAAAATTGTTCAAAAAATCGCGGAACAGTTGACGGGCAATCCCCGAATGAACGTCGATGTCAATTTGCTCGGACGGCGTTGTTTTTCCGAAAGACGTCCAGACCGTTTCAAGCTCGCCGGTTGCCGCGATGGGATAGCGGGAAAACGGCTCGGTGCGCCGCAGGAAAATTTTTTCGATTTCTTTCCGGGGCGGGTTGCCATCCGGCCAAATTTTTTCCACGGTGATGAAAAGATCGGCGTATTTTGATTTGCGCCCGTTTTTCAAAAAATCCCGGAAATAAGCCGATTGCCGGGAAATGTGATTGACCATCAAATCCAGCATGATGTCGAAATCTTCGCCGATTCGCCGCATGTCTTCCCAATCGCCGAAGGTTGGCTCGATTTCCAAATACGTCAACGGCGCAAAACCCCGGTCGCCGGAGGAGGGAAACGGCGGTAAAATGTGAACGCCGCCCCTGAAAATATCCGCAAAATGTTGCCGCAGGACGGCATGAAGCGTTTTTAAATCGCCGCCCAGTGAATCCGGGTAAGTGATGAGCTGCACCTGATTTTTGACATTCATTTCAATCTCTCTCAATCAGATCGTAGTCTTTGGTGATCACGAAATCCGCCAAATATTTGTGCCCGGCAATAATTTTGTGCTCGATCATCAACACCTGCTCGATAAAGGGATCATTGGCTTCATCTCCCCGGTTTCTTTTTTGGCGATGCGCCAGCGTATCCAGCCGATTCCGGGCGATAAAAATTTTTGTATCCACATTTTTTAAGAGCGAGGTATAAGTTCCCTCGGCAATCACGACCTTTACGCCGGTCAAGGGCACTGTTTCCTCTTCGATGGAATTGTGGTCGTAATCGACCAGCGGCTTGGTGATTTCCGCTTTCCCGGCAATGGCGCCGCGCAGGTTTTCCGCCAGGGCGTCCAGGTTCACTTCGACGTGCGGGCCGAGCCATTCCGGGTCTTGCCGCCGTTTGGCGTCGTTCGATTTTGGCGGCAGGTGAAAATAATCGTCCTGCCCGAGGATAACGGATTTGACGCCGTGTTTTTCCAGTTCATCCGCGATTGCTTTTGCGGTTTCCGACTTACCGCTCCCGGATTCCCCGGCAACCGTGATCACATACCGCGCCGGTTTACTGTTGATGCGATCGATGATTTTGGGAACGATCAAACCCGCCGCTCTTTTGTGATGGGCTTCTAAAACAATGACATCGCCTTTCATTTTGCTCATCTCCCCGGTTGCTTGAATGCAAAAGCTAACTCGTTATCTTTTTACTCGTTGCGAAGCTCCTGCTTCGCAACGTCTTTTTCCCTGAAGCTCTGCTTTTTAACCAGCAGAAGATTTTTTTACTCGTTGCGAAGCTCCTGCTTCGCAACGCCCCTTTCCCGGAAGCTCTGCTTCTTAACCAGCAGAAGATTGACGCCGCGATGCACTAATCCGTTATTTTTGATGGATCTATCCGCACTTTAAAAAACGGGTATTTTTTCTTCGGATCAACCGGCGGCTCAAAATATGCCTGAAACATCATCGCTGGAAATTCCCGGAATATCTCCGGGTGCGCCTGTCGCAGCGATTGGTAAAGCGTCGTTGCTTCCGCTTCGATCCGGTCGGCGGTTTTGGCATCGCGATTTTCGCCGTTGAATCGGGAGAGATACACCACAATCGGGAGCAGCTCGTCCGACAATTCGATAAACGCCAGGTCGTAAAGCGGATAGCTTTTGCCATCCGCAACGATCCGGGTAATCTTTTCCCGGAATTCGGGATCGCCGTGCATTTCCCGAAGGCGCTTCGCCAAAGTCAGGGACTTGCCAAACTGTATCACCGGCCCGGTTTGGGAAAGCATTTCTGCCAAACGATAAAACCAAAAGCTGGAAATTTCGTCGCCCCGCCGCCCGGCGTTTTTGGCCAGACGCTCAAAAAATGTCGTATTTTTGCCGGTAAAAGCCAGGGGATTGATGAAAAGACTGAGCAGTCGATAAACGCCATCCGCCCGTCGCCCCATGGCCAGCACAATCTGCCGGGAAATCAGCCCGCTTTTCAACTCAAAAAAAATGACGGCAATCTTTTGAAAATCCGGCCAAATTTTTAGTTGAAAATAACCCGGGGAATTCAGCGAATTCGAACCACAGGAGATCAACCGCGGTTTTGCGATTTTCCGGCTGATTTCCACGAGTTTGCCATCGCGCCGGAAAAGGTCTTGCAGGGAAGTGATTTTTTCGGTCAGGGTGTAGCTGAAATCGAGAAATCCGTCGTGGGAAATATCCTGCTGAAAAAGCGGGTCGCACTGCTGCCAAAGCTGCTCGATTTTTGCGTTCACTAATAATGACAGCAGTTTTTTTGCCGTGGATTCAATCTGCTTCGCTTCTGCTTTATCAATATTTTCCCAGCGATAACAGGTAATTCGTCCCTCGCTGTCGGCGGTATTATTTTGAGCGTAAATAATTGAAAAACATAGAATTACTGCCGCGATGCTCAGAAGATATTTTTTCAGTGGGCTGTTTCCATGAAAACAGAATGGTTTGACAGTGTTAGATGATGATGTGCTGCGGCAAAGAACCTCACCCCCAGCCCCTCTCCTTCGAGGAGAGGGGGACTTA
>CAYVDX010000461.1:0-4071 GCA_964450485.1 uncultured Calditrichaceae bacterium | reverse complement strand
GTATCTTTCTTTTCAAAGTGACCTTGGACGGGCTCTTCAGCACCACCACACCGCCGGATTTAGCCGGACAGGCCATCATTACCCCGCTGCCGGGCGGCGGCGGCGCATTCCCCAACATCATTGTTGGCGATCAGGATGTCCACAAAATCAGTCCATCCCTGATTGTGAAAGTCTCGCCAATCACTTCAATTCAACTCGAAGCGCTGCATATTTTTTCGGGAAAAGATACGGTTGCGGGAACTGTTTTTTCGTTCGGCGTGGTGATTATGAAATAAACTGAAAAGTTGCTCAACGAATGGGATAACGCTTCACACTTGAATTCGATCGCAAATGATTCAGATTAAGCGGAAGGAATTCCGCCGTCGCCGATATATCTTCGGATCCCACTCACGCTCTTTTTGACCTTTTCCTGTCAGTTTACCCTGTTAAAATTGCAGAAACTCAGTAAAAAAGGCTGGCGCCCTGCCATGCCATGGCGGATTCTCTGAAATAATTTCAGTTTTAACGACAACAAACCTTACAGAAAAATCAACCATTAATCCATTAAAAAACAATGACTTAAATGCAAGCGCAAAAATGTGGCATGACATTTGTCTTATCGCAAAATGAATTTGAATTAAAAAACCAATAAAGAAAGGAGAACGTTATGAGCTTAATTCGTTGGAGTCCCAAAAATGATTTCACAGGTTTGGATTTGTTCGATAATTTTTTCACCCCGGATGTATTCGGAAAGCCGGTTTCTTTTGATACCCAAAACTGGCTGCCCAACACGGATGTGGTGGAGAAAAAGGATAAATACCTGGTCAAAATAGAACTGCCGGGACTGGAAAAGAAAGACGTGGATATTACGGTGGAAGACAATATCCTGAGCATCAGCGGCGAGCGCAGGGAAGAAAAAGAAGAAAAAGAAACCCGCTATCATCGCGTGGAGCGGCGTTACGGCTCTTTTGTTCGTTCGTTCCGTTTGCCGGAAACGGTGAATCAAAATGCAATTGAAGCTTCCTTCAAAAATGGTGTTTTAACGGTCAAGCTTCCCAAAAGCGAAAAGGCCATTCCCAAAGCCATTGAAGTAAAAGTAAAGTAAAAAATGATCCTCGCTAAAGGGGAAAAAAGGCGGATGTTGAGTCCGCCTTTTTTTGTTGATAAAATGTTCTCAAACGCAGAGATTACCAGGGGCCCGGAGTGTATAAAAAGCCTTACCGGGGAGTATCGCCATCAATTCCCCAAATCGGATCAACGGAAGGAAAAGCCGGGCGATTGGTGCCGCCGCGAAAGATTTTCAGGGTCATCCAGCGGGATTTTTTCGACTCTACGACCGCAATCGAATCCAGTACGTCATCATGGATAACCACCGGGTACTTCGTCCGCAATTTTTTAGCCCGTTCTTTTAATACGTTTATTTTTTTATAAAGCTTTGAGGCCCCTTTGACATTCTCAGATTCAAAATCAGCATCCTTGGAAAACTGATCGATATGATCCTGGATAAATTTCAACACATCCGAGGAATCAATCTCGATCGAATCGGTAAAGAATTGTTTCGCCTCTTCAAAAACCCATTTATCGCACCAGGTTTTTAGGGCGCTTTGCACTGGTTTGGCTTTCTGCAGGCCTCTTTTTTTCGCGCGCCGGATCACAAAGTAGTCTCGGATGGTTGTGGCGATGGCAAAATTCAGGGTTTCCCGGTAATTGTCAACGCCGCTAAGCACATTGCTCACGCGGGAAGGTTGAAAATAGTTGAGAAATTCTCCGGCGCTGACACTTCCGCCTTTGTAAACAAAAAACGGTTGATCGAGATATTTTCGAAAGGCAAACAACTTCGGCGTTTTCGCTTTGGCGTGTTCGACCGCGTATTGAAACCTGAGGGATTTCAAATCAGACGATTGATGCCATTCTGAAAACGCCGCCGCCAACAGGTTGAAAGCCGTTGCTTTTGTGCGAATGTTCAGCGGTTTCAACATTTCGGAGGCATAACGTTTGATTGCTTTTTGATATTTATAATAGAAAACGATCTGTTCATAGCGGGACGCCAGCGCCTTGTAGTCATTTTCCGTCACTCCTTGCCGACGAATATCGAGCACCTGAAAAATGATATATTGATTACCGATTTTTACCGGATCGGATATCTCGCCATAGGGCAAATCCTTTATAGCGTCTAAAACTTCCGGGGTTACCTCCTGGTAATCCATATATTCCGACTCAAACTGCCCGGGGTCGAGCTTGCGGAGCTCCGGGTTGTTTTTGATCAAATCTTCAACGACAGCCGCATAACCACGCTCCTTCATCTGCCGGGAAATACGTTCAGCATCGGTGAAATTTTTGACGGGCCAAAAGCGGAATTTAAACGAAACCTTCGATTTGTTGATCTCATTTTTAATCTCATCCATGCTGACTGAAATCTTGCTCCGCACATCCTGTTCGAGCAATTCATCAATCAGTAAATCATTCATCAACCATGCCTGAAGGGTTTGCACGCGGTTCTTTTTATGCAATCCATACCGGTAACCCTCCAACGCTAAAAGCCGTTCGTCGATCATAAAACCGAGGTAATTTCGCTTTCGCGCTTTTGTGTTTTTACCGATCTTTAATGCGCCAATGGCTGTTTCATAGCTTTTCCGAAACTCATCGATGCGAATGATTCGGTCGCCGATTTTTGCTACATAGGGTTCTGTTTTTTCAGAAGTGTCGGAACAGCTTGCTGCAAAAAAAATCGCTGCCAAAATTAGCAACGTTTTTTGTATGTTCAGGAAGAGAGAGAGTTTGGTCATATTCACAAAATAACATTCAGATATCCGTTTGTACAAATCAACGCTCAATGCGGCGCCGACAGGCAGGGACGATCTACCCGGCGGCGGCGCATCGACCGTTATCAATTAAAAACCAGTCCCAGCGAAAACCGGTGGACGGTTTGGAGAACTCCCCAGTCGGAGTAAGCGTAATCTACCCGCAGCCCAATGCCGCCAAGTCCCCGGTAATCAATGCCGCCGCCCAGCGTAAGTCCGTTTATGGCGTCTTCCTCAAAGGTGTTTTCGTGACCGGCGCGTAAAAAGAACACACCGCCATAGCCATATTCGACGCCAAAATTGACGCTTTCCGTGCTGTTACTCGGGTGTAAAACGTCCGTGCTGAGTACCAAAGACCCAAAACTTCCCCAATTCATATTGTAAGAAATCCCCGCCCGAAAAATTTGCGGCAAGGGATATGAATCCGTTTTAAAACGAACCGGGACATTGTTAATGGTCTCATTGTCGGGATCCGGATCAACCACAGTTTCCAGGTCGCGACCGCTGATGCTTATTTCGCCGCCAAAATTGCTGATGCTCATTCCCAAATTCAATCCCCTGAAGGGCGTGGAATAAAATATGCCGATATCCAACGCCGCAGTTCCGCCGCTGGTGTTCAATATTTTTTGATTTATATATTTGCCGGTCAAACCAAAGCTGAAGCGATCGGTCAATGCCTGTGCATAGGTGAATGATACCGCATAATCCCGGGCGCTGTAATTCAGACCGACGCCTTCCGGGCGGCTGGTTGTCCGGATTTCCTGTTCGCCATAATTCAGCAATGTTAAACTTACGCCGATTGCGGAGCTAAAAAGCGGCAAAGGCATGGTAAATGCAACAAAATCAAAGTTTGTATCAACCAGCCATTCATTATGCATCAATTCAATCTGCGGCGTGTTCATCCAGACAATACCGGAAGGATTGTAATAAACAGCCGTGGGATCATTTGACAATGAGACATAGGAACCGCCCATGGCCATTGCCCTGGCGCCGACACCGATTTCCAAAAATGCCGCCGAATTTGTGCCGACATTGGAAACACTCGAATTAAATTGAGCGAATACAAGCCCAAAATTTAGACAACAGGCGATCAAAACAAGTGTTATGCGTTTCATTGTTATTCCTCTTTAATAAACATTTACAGGCATTATGACATCACGTCAATCAGTTGATACGACTTGTTTTAGGTTATTTGATGACAGCAAATTTTCCGGTTTTCACACCAATACCAGGTGCTTCGACCGCGTAGAAATAAACGCCAAAGGCAATTTCCAGACCGTCTTTTGTTCTC
>CAYVDX010000460.1:0-4073 GCA_964450485.1 uncultured Calditrichaceae bacterium | reverse complement strand
AATGGTTTTTCCGATCATATCTAAAATTCCAGGTTAAGCGGTTTCTCTCTGTCAATTTCCCATTTCAAGGGATTGTTGATAATGTATTGCCGGATGTTGAATAATTCCCTATCATTGCGGATGATTCGGTCGTAAAAATTGCGTTGCCACACAGCCGTTCCGGGGGTTTTCCGCAAGATGTTCGTCGATCGCGTAACCGCGGATTTGAAAGAACCAATGATGGTTGACAATGAACCTGCAATAGATTTGCCAAATTGTCGTTCATCCGTAGTAGCACGGCATGCCGTGCCGTTACGGTCAATGATAACGATACCATGAAAGTGATTGGGCATTACAACAAATTCATCCAATTCGGTGTATTCAAAATGAACCGGAATATCGTTCCAACATTGGCTTACAATTTTACCGAATTGATTCACTTGCATTTCTCCATCCACGATATTTCCAAACAAATATTCCCAATCATGCACACAGATGCTCACAAAATACCAACCGGCAGCAGTGTAATCATATCCTTTCAGCCGGGTTGATTTACGGTGATGTTGGTTTGCATCGTTTTTCATTTTTTCCCGCTTTTACTGATATTTGTTTGAAAAAGATAACGCATATCCGTCATTAAATCAAGGATTGCGCCGGTCACGGCTGAAAGCCTGCAAAGTCGTACAGCCCGGTACGGACATTGTCCCCAACCGTTCAACGTTCCTGTGAAATTTTTCCACACCTGTGAATGTCCGGCACGTTTTCGTGAAACTGTTCCGCCGGGCGATAATTTACAACAAATTGTTTTTGCTGAAATTAGCGGGAGATGCCGTTTTTTTCCTGTTTCGGGCACAATTTTTGTGTATAATATTTCAACATCCAATTAACATAAGGAGCGCCTTATGGACGAATTGATCCAAGCTTTAAAATCTCCCCCGAAACGAAAAAAGCCGCAAACGCCCAACAAACGCAAACGCCATCCGCTGCTTCCCCGAAAATCCAAATTTACCTCGTACTCGGATTGGCCGATCAGCGTGCCGAAAGAATGGCGCATTAAACCGCGCAAAACGCGACCGGCGGGAAGCGGCGGCAGTTACCCGCTCAACAGCGATGCGGAAAATGTCCGCCACCTGCTTTCCCGGGCCGGCTTTGGCGGCAGCGTGGCGGAAGTGGCGGCGATGGCAGCCACGCCCATCGAAGATATCGTGACGGACATGCTCGACGCCAGCCTGCCGGCCCCGCCCGGCGCATGGGTGGACGAGCCGTTTGACGTCCAGGCGTTTTTAGATTCCACGCCGGAAGAACAGATGGCGTTTTTCATTTTGAATTACGAGCGCATCATGGAACTGCGCATGTGGTGGCTGGAATTGATGATGGCGTCGCCGCTCAATTTGCCGGAAAAGATGACCTTTTTCTGGCATGGCCATTTTACCACGGATGAAGACTCGGCATTCCTGGCGCAATTTCTTTATAAACAAAATGATACCCTGCGCAGAAATGCGCTGGGAAACTTCCGCGTTTTTCTCAAGGAAATTTACCGTGATCCGGGAATGCTGCTCTATTTAGACGGCGTGAGCAATATTGCCGCGGAACCCAACGAAAATTTCGCCCGCGAATTGCTGGAGCTTTTTACCATGGGCGTGGGCAATTACACCGAAAATGACATCAAGGAAATTGCCCGGGCGTTTACCGGCTGGCAGATCGATCCCTACAACCTGACCTCGTTTTTTAACCCCACCTTGCACGATTGGGGGCAGAAAACCATTTTCGGGCAAACCGGCAATTTCAACGGCGATGACGTGATCGATTTGATCCTCGATCAGCCGGCAACCGCGGTGCACATTTGCCGCAAATTATACGAATTTTTTGTCAGCCGCACCGTGGATGAAACGTTCGTCAACCAGTTGGCGGACGCCTTTCGCAACAGCAACTACGATATCGCGCCGGTGATGCGGGAACTGCTGGTCAGCGCGCATTTTTACGGCGAAAACGCGCGGGCCTCGCTGATCAAATCGCCGGTGGAACTGACGGTCGGCAATGCCCGGATGCTTTCATCGCAGGATGTGAACGTCTTTTTCGTGATTGTCGTGCAGGAGCTGATCAACCAGACCCTTTTTGTGCCGCCGAATGTGGCCGGCTGGCCGGGACAGCGCAGTTGGATTAACCCAACCACCTATGTCTTTCGCAACACCATTTCGGAAATTTATGTCAACGAGGATTTTATTGTCGATCCCGACACCGGCGAGCCGTACATCCGCTTTGATCCGCTGGCGTTTGCGACCAGTTTTGGCGTCAACACCGCGCAGGAACTGGCCGAGGCCATGACCGCGCATTTGCTGCGCATTCAACCCAACGTAGCGACCATGGAATTTTTGGTGACAACCCTGATAGGCACTGCCGATCCCAACGACTGGTCGCTGGACTACCCGGGCGTGGACCGGCTCATCCGCGATTTTTTGATCCAGGTGGTTCGGTTGCCGGAGTTTCATTTGGTTTAAAAAATGTGCTAAAGCGCTATAGTGTTGCAGTGCTTAAGTAGATAAAAACCAACAGCTAATGCGCTTTGACGATGTCGCATAACAGCCTAATTTTATCGAAAGGAAAAATTATGAAACGCAGAGAATTTATACAAGTGATGATGCCGATTGCCGGGCTGCCGGTGTTGTACCCGGTGTGGTCGTTCACCAAGCCGCTGCGCAAATTATCCCGTTCAAAATCGCCGCTCAATTTTCCCGATGACGGCCGCGTGCTGGTGCTGGTGCAGCTTGGCGGCGGCAATGACGGACTGAATACCATCATTCCCTACACCAACGATATTTATTATCAAAGCCGCCCCCAAATTGCCATTCCACAAAACGAAATCATCGACATCAACGGCGAAATCGGTTTTCACAACGGGCTTGCGCCGTTTCAGTCGATCTTTGGCAACGGCGATTTGGGCATCGTGCAGGGCGTCGGCTATCCCAACCCGGATCGCTCCCATTTTCGCTCAACGGACATCTGGCTATCGGGTTCCAGTTCGGACGAAGTGCTGGAAACCGGCTGGCTGGGACGCTATTTTGATTTGGTTTGCCCGGAAGGCGAACCCTGCGGAACAGTGGGGCCGCCGGCCATTCAAATCGGGCTGACCTCTTCGCTGGCATTGCTGGGCCGCGATCAAAAAGGCATTACCCTGAACAATCCCACGGAGTTTTTTCAATTGGTGAACCGGCTGAACGGGCACGATCCCGATCCCAACTGGGAGCCGACCACCCCGGCGGATTTCGAGCTGGAATTTTTACGCGATACCGAAGCGGCGGCGTTTCAGTTTGCCCAGGAAATTATCGAAGCGTATGATGCAAACACCAACCAGGTGAATTATCCCAACGAATCGCTGGCAAACCAGTTTTCCATCGTTTCCCGCCTGATTGCCGGGGGATTGAGCACCCGCGTGTACATCGTTTCCCTGCAAGGCTTTGACACACACGCCGGGCAATTGGCGATGCATGGCGAATTGATGCAGCAGTTATCCACTGCAATTTCGTTGTTTATGCAAGAACTGGAAATCTTTGGCGTCGCCGATCGCGTGGCGGGACTCTGTTTTTCGGAATTCGGGCGGCGGGTGGAGCAAAACGCCAGCCAGGGTACCGATCACGGCACGGCCGCGCCGTTGTTTATGTTTGGAAAACCGGTGGCCGGCGGCGTGCATGGCGCGCATCCCAGCCTGACCGACTTGCAGGACGGCGATCTGAAACACCTGATCGATTACCGGCAAATTTATTCCACGCTGCTGGAGCAGTGGCTGGTCGCCGATCCAACCGCGATTTTGGGACAGGCGTTCACCACGCTACCGCTGATCGAAACGCCCACCGGCATCGACGACCGCCCGGCGATTCCCACAACGTTTTACCTGGAACAGAATTACCCGAACCCGTTTAATCCCGCAACCACCATCGAATACGGCATTCCCCGCCCGGCGCACGTGACGTTGGAAATTTACAACAGCCTGGGACAAAAAATCGCCGTGCTGGTAAACGAACGGCAAAGCCGCGGCCGCCACCGCGTGAACTGGAACGCCAACGGCCACGCCAGCGGCACTTATTTGTTTCGCATCA
>CAYVDX010000459.1:0-4075 GCA_964450485.1 uncultured Calditrichaceae bacterium | reverse complement strand
TGGATATTGATTTTGTTTTCACGGCTGACCCGGAAGATTAAACTAACCGCGGGTCGATAGTAACGCCGTTGAAAGATCGCATCGAAAGCCAGATTTTGACGCATTATCCCAAAACGCTGGAGACCGCTCAAAAGATTACCGAGCAAGAGGCAAACATCCACGAGACGCAGCAAACGCGGGTTCAAATCAATCCGTTAGCCCGGGAGTTGATCGAACAGATCGCTTTTGAAGCGCGCGACAGCGAATATGTGGACAGCCGCAGCGGTGTATCCGCGCGATTAACCATCGCCGGTTTCGAGAATTTGATGAGCGCCGCGGAACGCCGCGCTCTTATTTTCAACGAAAAGACCGCATTCGTCAGGATTTCGGATTTTTGGGGCGTGATTCCGGCGATTACCGGGAAAATTGAATTGGTGTACGAAGGCGAGCAGGAAGGGCCGTTAAAAGTTGCCCAAATTTTAATCGGAAAGGCCATTCGCACCATTTTCCCCCAATATTTTCCCAACCCGGACAAATTCAAAAAAGCGCAGGAGCGAAATCCCTACCAAAAAATCATCAATTGGTTTGGCGAAGGTAATACGGTTGATATTTTGAGCGACTGCGCGGTTGCGATTTATCGCAAGGAATTGCTGCGCGTGCCGGGCTTAAAGGAATTAGTGAACCGCTATCATTCAAACGTTGGTGCGGACGAACAGTTCTTTTTGATGGAATTTGCGCTGCACGGGCTTGCCGAATATTCGTTTTTAAGCAAATATTTGCTGGAATCCGGTCTGCGGTTTAAGGATTTATTAAGCGGCATGTTTAATCCCGGCCGGGAACGCCGCGAAGACGACGACCTTTCCGACATGGATTTTTACCGGTAATTTCACCGTGGGGAACGATTCCCAAAGGGACAGGCTGCGACCGTTCCCTGCATTAACGAACGAAATACGCTGTAAACAACAGATTCTCGGAATAATGAAATCAAACGTTAAAGACTTTAAAACCATAGAAATACATCAAGAAAAAAATACGCTGATTTTGCGGCTGAATCGTCCGGAAGTTCACAATGCCGTCAATGAACAAATGATGGCGGAGTTGGCACACTGCCTCGATTCAATTGAAACTGACGCAACGCTCCGGGCAATCATTTTGACCGGCGCCGGTCAACAAACATTCTGCGCCGGCGGCGATTTGAAATATTTTTCAACCCTGCAAACCCGGCGTTCCTGCCTGGCGATGTCGCGCCGGATGCAGCGAATTTTGACGCGCTTCAGCAGCCTGCGCGTGCCGGTGATTGCCGCAATCAACGGGCAGGCATTGGGCGGCGGTTGCGAAATATTGACAGCCTGCCATTTCCGCATCGCCGCGTCACATGCACAATTTTCATTTCGTCAAGCGCCCAACGGCATCATCACCGGTTGGGGCGGCGGTCGGCGATTATTTGAAATTTTGGGGAAATCCAAAGCCTTGCAACTTTTCCTGACCGGCGAGCAAATTGACGCCCGAACCGCCCTGCAATTTGGCTTGATTGATCGCATCGTTGATTCGGAACATTTGCTGGAAGATGCAATCGCTTTGGCAAAAAAAATCCAGCAAAATTCCGCCGATGCGGTGGCCGCTTTTTTGGAATTGAGCGAATGCCGCGGGCGAATGAGTCCGTCGCAATTCATCGCATTTGAAACCGAAAAGTTTGCTGAATTGTGGACACAGGAAGCTTTTCAAACATTTTTGAAACGATATCGCCCCGAATCATCCCCAAAAAAATGAAATCTTCGCTCGAAATCGATTGATTAATTGACGCTTGTTCCTTATTTTCCCTGTGTTTACGAAGTGAATTTTATTGAGATTGCGCCATCATTTATGACGGTGCTGTCGTTAGCGTTTCTGTTAATCGAGCGGCCGGATGAATAAAGAAGAAATCCTCAATATTTTAAAATATGCCCGCAGCACAAATGTGTTGAACCTTTCCGGGCGCGAATTAGAAGAATTGCCCCCGGAAATCGGAGAACTCACCCATCTCACCCGTCTGAATTTAAAGCATAATCGCCTCAAAAATCTGCCCCCGGAAATCGGCCAGCTCATCAATTTGCGGGAATTGTGGCTGGATGGCAATCAACTCACCGCGCTTCCCCCGGAAATCGGGAAAATGCGCAACCTGCGCTGGCTGTCGCTCAATAATAATGATTTGCAGGAATTACCCAGCGATATTGCCGAGCTTAATAAATTGGAAATATTAGAGTTGCGTGGAAACAAAGCCCTGTTGCTTCCCACGGAAAATTTATCTCGCCTTCCCGAAGAGCTGATTGAATACGTTTTGACGCAACAGGAAAAACGATTGATCAACGAGATCAAAGTGGTGGTTTTGGGAAAATGCGGGGTTGGGAAAACATCGCTTTTGCGCCGTCTTTTGGAGCGCACTTTCGACAGATTTGAGAAATCGACCCGCGGCGTGCACATCCAACGCTGGCCGCTGCAAGTTGACCACAAACGCGTTTTACTCAACATTTGGGATTTTGGACGATCAGAAATTGAAAATGCGGTACATCGCCTTTTTATGTCGCCGCGCGGCATTTATCTGCTGGTTTGGGACGCACTGGACGAAACCGGCAACGGCGATTTGGAAAACTGGCTGAACCTGATCCGCTTTTTTGGCGAAAACGCGCCGGTGATCATCGCCGTCACAAAAACCGACCTGGGCGTCCGGGAATTAAATCGCCGTGAATTGCTGCGGAATTATCCCAACATCAAAGAATTCGTGAACGTGTCGTCGAAATCGGGAGCAGGCATTCACGAATTGCGCGATTCCCTCCGGCAAACCGTTTCAGCGCATGAAAACACCCGTTCAAAATGGCCGCCCGGCTGGGTAAATATCAAAACCCGCATCGAAATCAGCCAGCAAGGCAGCATGGAATTACAGGAATTCCACCAAATTTGTGACAGGGAAGGCGTTGAGCACGGAAACCGCGGTGAATTGTTGAGTTTGCTGAATGACCTCGGCGTTGCGACCTATTTTTCCAAGGATTTTCGACTAACGAATTATTTGATTTTGCAGCCGGAATGGATTTCAAATGCTATCAATCATATAATGTCGGCGAAGTCACAGGCAATTAACCAAGGCGTTTTGAACGCCGCTGAAATTCATCAAATTTTAGTCGAAAATAACTTTCCGCTGCGTTATCACCAGTTTTTTATCGATTTGATGAAGCGATTTGAGCTGTGTTTCGATCTTGAAGATAACACGGACGCCGTTTATCTTTTTCCAAAATGGATGACCGCCGATGCGCCGCGGATTCGCTGGGAGTTCCACGACAGTTTGGTCATGCAGTACCAGTATCGCTTTTTGCCGCCCAATTTGATTGCGAAATTGATTGCCCGGGTGTATCCATTCCTGTTGAATAACACTTTTTGGCAGGATGGCTTTATTCTCAGCGATGGCACAAATTCAGCGTTGGTGACCATGAACCGGCAAAAAAGCAGCATCACTTTTTACGTCGTGGGGCGAAAAAATACCCGCCGGGATTTTTTAGCAAAAATGCGCTACAGTTTTGATTATTTACACGCGCTTTTCCCCGGTCTGGCCGTCAGCGAAAAAGTGCCGCTCCTCGACTATCCGCGGGTGATTTTAGATTACCAACATCTTCTGAAATTGGAAGAAAAAGGCGTGGAACGCATTTTTCCCGAGGGAGCGGATGAGCCGGTTTCCCTCAGTCATTTGCTCAACGGGCGGAATGGATCAAAGCATCTATTGCGCAAAAAAACGGCTGAGTTGCTAAAACAGTTCGAGAAACTGAACGCGCGGATCGAAGAATTTTGGTTAAGCTATGCAATGGAAGGCGATACACATAAACTCCCGCGGATTGAAAAGGAAATAAAAAAATCCGAGACCGAACGGGAGAGCATTGTAGATGAACTGCGTGAAACCAAAAAAACGCTTGAGCAGTTGTAAAAGCGAATGATCTTTGAGGGAGCGGGCGTCGATGTCAAACGAGATCGAACATATTAAATCCATCAAAAAAAAGTATGAGAAATCATGGCTGAGCCTGGATAACGTCGTGGGAATCGGCATCGGACTAACCCGCGCAAACACCCCCGG
>CAYVDX010000458.1:0-4076 GCA_964450485.1 uncultured Calditrichaceae bacterium | reverse complement strand
GGAAAAACCATGCGTTTGGAGCCGGTTGCCGAGCCGGGCGATGACGAGTTGTGGCTCATTTTCGCCGACGAAACCAATGGCAGGGAGACCTACGGCGCCGGCCGTTTTTTATACGTCGATAAACCCGGCGATGACGGTGTGACGTTTATCGATTTTAACAAAGCCTACAACCCGCCCTGCGCGTTCACGGAGTTTGCCACCTGCCCGCTGCCCCCGGCGCAAAATCGATTGCCTGTGAAAGTGACGGCAGGCGAGAAAAATTTTCATAACACACGCAAAGGTTATTAAACAAAAAACAGAGTAATTAACGATGTTAGGTGCGATTGTTTTTTTTATCGTCTCATTATCTTTTTTGATCATATTAATAATGGGCGTTGGGATTGGATTGGGATACCTGGTGGGTTGGATTTTTCCTGAGATTGATTTCGGCATTACCATGCTTGCCGGCGTGGCGATTGCGGGATTTGCGTCAATCATTTGGGCATTGATATTTATCGCGGTAAACGAGATCGAAAAGAATCGGGGAACGGCGCTTTTGACAGCCGCAGAGAAAAATATTGTTGAGATGTTTGAGCGTCCACGCTTACCGTCTTTATCCAAAAAGCGTAAGCGTAAACGTAAATAAATGATGATGTTAGGAAAACATCGAACCTGTCCGCAACGGGCGGCCTCTCAGAAAATCAGTTGTTTTCAGCCGCTTTTTCCCCTGCATTTGCAATTCCCGAATCGCGATGACGCCCGGGGAGCAGGCGATCCACAAATCGTCATTTTGTGCCTTCAAAATGACGCCGGGCGCTTCAATCTGTCCCGATTCCGCGATAACTTCCGCTTTGAAAAATTTGACAATTTTCCCTTCGTAATGCGCAAACGCGCCCGGAAATGGCGATAAACCGTGAATCCACCGGCGCACCCGGCGCGCCGGTTGGGCAAAATTCAGGCGACACATTTCCTTGGTGATTTTTGGCGCGGGCGTGGCTTTTTCGTGATTTTGCGGCTGGATTTGCACCGTTCCTTTTTCAATCACATCAAGGCTTTCCAAAATGAGATCCGCGCCGGTCGCGGCCAGCCGGTCGTGCAGCGTGCCGGCGGTGTCATCCGGCAAAACCGCCATTTTTTGCTGAAAGATGATGTTGCCTGCGTCGATTTCTTTTTGGATGAACATCGTGGTAATCGCTGTTTCCGTTTCACCGTTGATGATGGTCCAATTCAGAGGCGCCGCGCCGCGATATTTTGGCAAGGCCGAGGGGTGCAGGTTGACGGTTCCCTTCGGCGGCATGGCAAAAACAGCTTCCGGCAGAATCCGAAAGGCGACAACCACAAAAATATCCGCGTTCAGGGCGCGAAGCTGCGCGTGAAAGTCGGGGTTTTTCATTTTTTCCGGTTGGAGAACGGGGGAGAGGTTATGTTCGAGCGCGTATTTTTTTACCGGCGTCGGCAACAATTTTTTGCCGCGCCCCCGGGGACGATCCGGCTGGCTGACAACGCCGACAACCTTGTGCCGGGACTGATGAATCTTTTCGAGCGTGGGAATCGCAAACGCGGGCGTTCCCATAAAAACAACGCGTAAACCCTTCAAGCCAGTGAATTTGCCTCCCGGATTTTTTTTAATTTTGGTTCCAGCAATTTGCGCTGCAAAAAGGATATTTTATCGATGAATAAAACGCCGTTGAGGTGATCAAGCTCATGCTGATACACCCGCGCCAACAGTCCTTCCATCTCCTCTTCGATGGTTTCGCCGTCGAGTGTTTGATACAGCACTTTTAGTTTAAACGGGCGTGTGACATCCGCATTCACGTCCGGGATGCTCAGGCAGCCTTCTTCCATCGTATCCGAACCTTCCGCGGATAAAATTTGGGGATTGATGAAGGCTTCAGCCTCTGCCGTTTCATCGATGACCCCGACATCAATAATGAACATGCGTTTGGAAATATTCACCTGCGGGGCGGCCAAACCAACGCCGTCATGCGCGCGCATGGTATCGATCATATTGTGCGCCAATTCGCGAAGCTCGTCATTGATTTCCGCGTCGGAAATGGCTTCTGCTTTTTTCCGCAGCGTGGGATGTCCCAATTTGATGACAGGTATTACAGCCATGGCTCGATTCTTGAAATTTGAAACTTGAAGCTCGAAATTTGCGGACTAAAGTCCTCACTCCTTTATTAATCCGGTACCCGGTGTTATTTCTTCAGTTCTTCCGCGCCTTTTCCCTTCACAATGCCGGTGATCGCGGAGCGGTCGATGTTCAGGTTCGTGTTGCTATCTACTTTAACGACAATCACTTTGCCGTCGTTCTTGAATCCCAGAATTTTGCCGTAAATGCCCCCGACAGTGCTCACTTCATCGCCTTTTTGCAGCGCCTCCAGCATTTTTTTCCGTTCTTTTTTCTGTGTTTGTTGGGGACGAATAATAAAAAAGTAAAAAATACCAATAATTAACATTAAGTACAACAATCCGCCGGTCATTTGATCCACGGTGCAAGCCTCCTCGTTTTATTTTTCGGCAAAAAATATACGGAAAAATTCAACGGTTTCAAATAGTTATCCGCTATTTAAATGCGTTTTTAAAAAATCACGTTTAAATGCGGTAAAACGGTCTTGCCGGATGGCATTTTTCGCTGCGTCAATCAATTGGTGATAAAAATGAAGGTTGTGAATGGTGGTCAGGCGCAGCCCGTAAATTTCGTTCACGCGCAGGGTGTGGTGGAGATAGCCCAGGCTGTGATGCCGGCAAGTGAAGCATTGGCAGCCATCGTCAATCGGCGCGTCCTGATCACGAAATTGCGCATTTCGCAGGTTTTTTTTGCCGCTCCGGGTGAACACCGCGCCATTGCGGGCGTTTCGGGTGGGAATAACGCAGTCAAACATATCCACGCCTAATTCGATGCCGTCGAGGATGTCCGCCGGTTTGCCCACGCCCATGAGGTATCGCGGCAGGTTTTCCGGCAGGTGATCCGTGCAAAAACCGGTGATTTTTCGGCGCGTTTCCGCATCTTCGCCGACCGCCAGTCCGCCGATGGCATAGCCGTCAAAACCGATATTTGTCAACCCCGCAATGCTTGCCGCCCGTAAATCCCGGTAAACACCGCCCTGGACAATGCCGAATTGAAACTGGCGGTAACCATAAAGCGATTCGCTGGTTAGAAATTGCGCCCTGGCGCGCTCGGCCCAGCGCAGGGTCATTTCGTGGGCGTTTTTTGCGATGGCGTGATCGGAGGGATTTCCGGTCAAATAATCCAGCGCCATCATAATATCCGACCCGATGACGCGCTGGGTATCCACCACATTTTCCGGGGTGAACAGATGGCGCGAGCCGTCCCAGTGGGATTGAAACTCCACGCCTTCTTCGCTGATTGTCTTCAATTCATTCAGGCTGTAAATTTGAAAACCGCCGCTGTCCGTCAAAATGGGCGCGCGCCAGCCGTTAAATTTATGCAATCCGCCAAATTGTTGCAGCACCGCCAAGCCCGGACGTAAATAGAGGTGATACGTATTCGATAGCATCATCTGCGAGCCGCAATCCCGCAACTCCCGCGGCGAGACGGTTTTGACCGTGCCGATCGTGCCCACCGGCATAAACACGGGCGTTTCCACCGCGCCGTGGTCGGTGGAGAAGGTCGCGATGCGTGCCTTACCGCCCGTTTCCGGGTGAATAATTTTGAATTTTATCGACATTTTATAAAAATGTGCATTCGTGCTTTGACGCACAGTATAAATTTACAAAATTGTTTATATCCATCAGCGATGCCGGAAACGCCGGCGAACTGGCAAAGATAATGGCTGGAATTGGGTGATCAAAGCAGAATTGATAAATGTACTGCGGGAAAACATTTCAATTTTTATGCAAAAATGTCGATGAATCAGTTAGCATCAAATTTTTAAGTTAAAGCCCTGGGAAAAACAGAATGATTCGCAACGATCACTTTTTGAAAAGAAAAAACGCAAGTATGGACCTGTCGCCGTTTCGTCGCAGTTTTTTTGACAGGCTGCGCAGGCAAGATGTCTCGACTTCCAATGGGCGGCCGGGGGCAATGTCCAAAGATAAGGTAAGGCGGAAGATAGAAGAAATCGGCGTTGGCG
>CAYVDX010000457.1:0-4083 GCA_964450485.1 uncultured Calditrichaceae bacterium | reverse complement strand
ATTCCCCCCCCGGCAAACCGGAGCCTGCCCCGAAACGCCGGGGGGGAAATATTTGAAAGCAAAAATTACGTAAAATGGAATCTACACCCAATTTTACTATGCAAGACGCATTTCCGCTCGTTGATTGCTCTCACATACGACAGGAATTTTTTAAACCAGGAATGCGCAACACCGCCAGGAGTGAAATAAACAAGAAAATATTTTACAAAAAAACAAATCTACACCGAAAACAATCAGGACATGATTTAATAGGTGATCATTGGTTTTTTGAAGCAACCATTTTCACTTTTTCCACAATTTTAACGGGTTTCTGTGTATTAAAGAATTAGTGCCGTAGTCACAACCTTTTTTTATTTTTCTCAGTAATACTCGCCAAAAAGTATTGTTTGATGAGTCATCTTTACTACGATTTCCGAATAGAAATCAACGGCGGATGCGATGATAAATGCAAAGACCATTAAAAACAATCAGATTGAATAATACATCGGGAAAGGTATTCTGTCATCTTCGGACAAGCAAAATAACCAGCTGCTACCTGCTATTTATTTGTAAGATCAACAAAATTTTGTATGCTGACAATAATATGGTCGAATAAATAAAAAAAAAATGAGCAGAATGCAACATTTTTTTTTATATTGTTATTTACGAGTTATAAAGACACGTATTGACATTCAGAACAGGAACCCGACACTTTCAATTAGAGGGCTGTATTGCATCCATTTTAATCAGCGCTTCCCGGAAAATCGCATGGCAATCCCGGGGCTTGCAAAAAGTATCGACAAAATCCAGCGATTCTCGTTGAAATGCCCCCGGTTTGCGGTTTGCCGGGGCTTTGTTGCGTCATTTACCCCTAATGCTCCGTTTTTGACCACTCTTCTCAAAAAAGTGCGGCGCTAAATAACGATATGAAATTTTAACCCAAAAAGTAATGGAAAAGGATATGTTCTCGACAAAAAAGGATCGTTTACCTAAACTGTTGATTTTTATTTTTCTTTTTATCGCCGTTGTTTATTTGAATGGCTGTAAAAACTCCCCCCCGGCCACAACACAATCGAAAAATCCGCCCCAGCCTGGTTTTGATCTCGCAAATTCCGATGCGAAGGCGATTGAGATTGCCGATAAAGTCATGGAAGCATGCGGTGGATGGAAAAACTGGGAAAACACGCGATACATTACCTGGCGCGCTCTTGGAAAACGTCTAAATGTTTGGGATAAATGGACGGGAGATATCCGCATTGAATCACGCAGATCCTTGATTTTAATGAACCTGCACACCATGAAAGGACACGCATGGAAAGGCTTGCAGGAAATTACCGACGCGGAAGCGCTCAAAAGAGCCATGGAGTACGGATATGAGGCGTGGCTGCACGACAGCTACTGGCTCTTTTTGCCGTTTAAATTAAAAGACGCCGGCGTCACGCTGAAATATATCGGGGAAGGAAAAACAGACGATGACCGCCCGGTTGACATCCTTGCACTGACATTCAAAAACGTTGGTCAAAACCCGCGAAATAAGTATATTATTTATGTGGAAAAAGCGAGTCATTTGCTGACACAGTGGGCTTACTTCATGGATGCGTCTGACAAATACCCGCGCTTCACAACGCCGTGGGCAAATTATCAAAAATATGGCAACATCCTGCTTTCTGACGACCGAGGGGAAAAAAAACATAAAGACATTGCGGTGTTTAACAAACTTCCCCGCTCGGTTTTTGAAGCACCGGTGCCGATTGATTGGGAAAAAATTACCAACGATCAATAACAATTCTGTATGAATCGTTAAAATACTTTGAAAATTTTATAAAGAACAAAGCATTCATCTCAACAAAAAATGCAAAAAACCATTGACTACGATAAAAAATATAAACGCTTTTCCGAACTCACAATTTATGAAAAGCTGAATTCAGATCAGCAACAATTTGTCCGGAAAATTGCCCGCGATCACCGGCTGACATTCCAGGAATTTCGCCAAATCGTGGAAGTGGTTCGCGATCTCGCGCTGTGGGGAGAAGACAGCTTGGACGGTTGGTGGCGGCAGCAGGCTAGCCAATCTCAGTTACAGGGAATTCGCTTAAAAAAGCACCTCCTGCGCCGTTTGAATGCGCATATTGAAACACTCAAGGCAGCGCCGAAGGCTTATCCGGCGGAAGGATTTACCCGCCCCAAAAAGCGGGAAAAAAGCCGGATTGTTACGGAAAAATCCGGAAAAAAAATACACGGGATGTGCCCGGTGGCTTCCCCAAAAACAGTGTGCTGTAACCTGCGAACGATTGATGCGGTGGAAAACTGCGTTTTCGGATGCAGCTACTGTTCCATCCAAACATTCTACCGGGAAAAGATCGTTTTTGATGAAAATTTTGCGGAAAAATTGCAGCAAATTTCCGTTGAGCCGGATCGCTTTTATCATTTCGGCACCGGGCAGGCGTCGGATTCATTAGCCTGGGGAAACCGCAACGGCAACCTCGATGCGCTGTGCAAATTTGCCGAAGAAAATCCCAATGTGTTGCTTGAGTTTAAAACCAAATCGAACAACATTCGCTATTTTTTAGAAAACGACGCCCCGCCGAATATCGTTTGCAGTTGGTCGCTGAACACGCCGGAAATCATCCAAAACGAAGAGCATTTTACCGCGAATTTGGCGCAGCGCATTCAGGCCGCTCGGGATGTCGCCGACAACGGCGTCAAAGTGTCTTTCCATTTTCACCCGATGGTTTATCACCAGGGCTGGGAACAAAAATATCCCGCGATTGCCGCGGAGTTGATGCAACGCTTCCGGCCGGATGAAGTCCTGTTTATTTCCTTTGGCTCCGTCACGCTGATTAAACCGGTGATCAAGAAAATTCGCCGGTTGGGGCACCAAACCAAAATGCTGCAAATGCCCATGGTTGCCGATCCGCACGGAAAGCTGACCTATCCGGATGAGATCAAAATCCGGATGTTCAAAACCATGTATGACGCCTTCGCCCCCTGGCACGATGCGGTCTTTTTCTATCTCTGCATGGAAAAAGCAGCCATTTGGGAAGCGGTTTTTGGCAGCGCTTATGAAACGAATGAAAATTTTGAGCGTGATTTCGGACGGAAAACGATGTGTAAAATTAACCGCTTGAGTGAGGTTTTCAGTGATTAATTTAGGGGCGATGAAGAAACAACTTGTTACGCAAAATATCCCAAATAGCAAAAACTAAATTTCAAATAAAACTCAATTTCCAAATAACAATTTTCAAAACAACCCCTCAACTGCGTTTTTCCGGTTCATTTGAACTGTTGATGATTCGATTTTGGTATTTATTTGTCCTTTGTTTTTTGAATATTGGAATTTAACGGTTTTTAACGACTTGTTATTTGAACAATCCTTAAGATTATTCCGTCGCTGCACGGAACTGCACTTTCAGCCACCCATCGTTGATTTCCGAACCGGAAAGTTTATAGTAAGTCAAAAATTGCGGCAAAAGATAATTCCGCCGTTGATTTTGGATTTGAATCACTAATTGATCGCCGAATTGCTCCAGGGTAAAATCGCTTTCTGTGACAAACGGCAGCCGGATTTCCAGCACATAACCATCGTTTTCAGCGATGACTTTGTAGGTTGGCTCGTTGTAAAAAACATCTGCCGGATTGCGATCGCCGTATAAACCGGCGCCGATTTTTTTCAGCAATGGAATGCCAAAGACTTCCTGCCGTTGATGGGGAATTTGCAGAATCGGCAGCGGCGAAAAGCTCGCTTCAATTTCAGCTAAATATTTTTTTTGCGCCGCAAGATATTTTTGCCAGCCGGGATCGCGTTCCGCGGATTTGGGCAGCACGCGATTCACGATCACCGAATCCACCCCGTATCCGTAAAGCTGCAAATAAGTGTATGCCCGTCGCGCTTCACGGATGACCATTTTTTCCGGGTTCATAACCAATCGAATTGACGTGATTTCGGGATTACTGAGCACTTCGTGAATCACTTTTAGCTTGCCAAAAAGCGTTTGCAGCTCTTTGTAGCCTTTGTCGAGCGGCACGCCGGTGGTTTTTCGCACCGCAAATCCCACGGTTTGGAATGCCAGTTTTTGAAACGGGAAGGCTTTGGTAAGCCACCAC
>CAYVDX010000456.1:0-4088 GCA_964450485.1 uncultured Calditrichaceae bacterium | reverse complement strand
GGTGTTGATGATCTGCGGCGGCTATTTACTCCTCACCCTGGGCGCGGCATCTTTTCAGGATAGCAGCGCCTTGCAGCTAATGTCTGACTGGATTGATCGCGCAATTATCGGCGCGGATTTCGGCACAAAGCAGATCAACGAATCCCTCACCGCCATCGAGCTGTTTGATAACGCCGAACAGTTTGACCCGATCAGTCTGTGGCTGAACCAGTGGATGAACGCAATGGGGTTAAATGGATTGCACTTTAAAAGCGCCATCACTGTTTTCTTTTTACTTGGGAGCGTGATTTTTTTATATCGCAAAGCCGATATCTGGCTGCTAATGTCCGTTTCAGCGCTCATTGCCCGCTTCTGGACCTATCACATGTGGTATGACGATCTGCTCATTTTAATCCCCATGATTGCGCTGCTCCGAATCGCGAAAAAAGATTACGCAATCAACCGGAGAATCGGGGCAGCCGGTATTTTCTTCGCGCTTTCCATACCGCTGATGATGGCGCCGGGCGGGCTTTATTTGTTTCCCCCGCCGTGGAATATGATTTATGTTCTTGCCCAAAAAATCCTCTGGCTGGCAATGCTCTGCTTCCTGATCGTTTCCGCGCACCGGGAGAAACTTTCGCAACAGCGAATGACGACATTTCACGCAACACTGTAACATACGAAAACATTCCATCATTGAAATTCCCAAAGACCGCCACTGTGCGGTCTTTTTTTTTTATCCGCGGCTAAAAATTGTGTAATCTGAATTACAAATGTTGAATTTTTCCCCTCGCCCTTCCCTAAAATTGCCACTTTTCTGTTACATTGTTACAGAAAAGCAAGATGAACAATCCTATATTTTTTCATCAACGATTAACAAAATCCTGGTAAAAAGCTATTTTTATTCCGGTTGAATAAATACGCGGCATGTTACGTGTTTCAGCGCTTGAATGTCTGGCATTCAAGTAAAAACAACGCTTTTCCCGCAAGGGATGCCTTACGGCAAACGCCAAGATACTTGAACACGCTGTTTTTACAAAAAATGAGGGTTCCGATGCAATTCAGCAAAAATAACAATATCGCGACGATTTTTATGTTTTTTATACTGGGGGCAACCGCGGCGCACGCCATTTTACCCCCGCCTTCCACCGGCAATATTTACGTCGGTAATTTTGGCGCCGGCAACGTCACCGTGTATGACTCCACCGGTGCATTTCTGCGGACATTCACCGGCCCGGGCGTCAGCGGGGCGCGCGGGATCGTCATTGCGCCGAATGGTAAACTCTATCTCTCCAGCGAATTTACCAACGAAATATTCGTTTTCGGCCCGGACGAAACCTTTGAGAAAAAGTTCAATCACGCGGAACTCAGCGGGCCCACCGGCATCGCCATTTCTGACGCGGATGAACTGTATGTTTGCAGCTTCAACAAAGACCAGGTTGTCGTTTTTAATCTCGACGGCAATTTTTTGCGCACCTTTACCGGCACGGGTTTGGATGGCCCCAACTGCGTGGCTACCGATTCGCAGGGAAATATTTTCGTGTCCAGCGCCATCACCGGAACGGTACTAAAGTTTGATCCCAATGAAAATTTTATCAAAAGCTTTACCGGCGGCGGATTGCTCAGTCCGATGAGCATCGCCCGCAACCTCGATGATGTGCTTTATGTATCCGGTGGCGGATCGAACAATATTGTAAAGTTTGACAACGATGGCGCTTTTTTAGGCGTCATCACGCATCCCGATCTGCCGGTTCCCCAGGGTATTGCATTTGACGAGCGCGGGCATTTTTTTGTCACCTCGTTTACCGCCAACCAGGCTGTCGAATTTGACGAAAACGATAACTACGTGCAAACCATCACCGAGGGCGGGTTGCAGGTTCCCCGCAGCGTGGCGTTTGAACAAAATCAGCCGGTCACGGCGATTAACGATCCGGAACCCGGCATTCCGGCGCAGTTTGATCTCAGTCAAAATTTCCCCAACCCATTCAATCCTTCCACAAAAATACGCTTTCAGATTCCCCCCGGCGGCGGCATTGTCAAATTGCGGATATTTGATATCCCGGGACGATTAGTAGCCACACTGCTTGAGGGACGGCAGAGCGGCGGCATAAAAACCGTCACCTGGGACGGCAGGGATCAACGGGGACGGGCGGTTTCCACAGGCGTGTATTTTTATCAATTGACCGCGAGCGGTTTTTCCCGGACGCGAAAAATGCTGCTGATGCGGTAAACCGATTCGATTGAAGAACTTGTCCCGGGAAGCCGGGATTGAAGAACTTGTCCCGGGAAGCCGGGATTGAAAAATATTGAGGCAGAAATTCACACACACAAACCGAGGAGTTCAAGATGAAAAGTACGAAATATATTTTCACGATTATTATCGCGTTATTTGCTTTGCATGGCTTTACAATTGCGCAGCAGGACACCACCCTGTTCATCAGCAACGCAGGCAGGGTTGGCATTGGCACGACTTCGCCCGGCGCAAAATTGATGGTTGTCGGGGCCGGCAATTCCGACGCGACAGCATCGATCAATGTCATCAACAGCAGTCTTTTCCCGCTTTTTCACGTTAAAGATGACGGCAAAGTCGGCGTCGGGACGACCAGCCCGGGCGCGAAGCTGATGATCGTCGGCGCCGGTCAGTCAGACGCATCGGTGGCGTTGAACGTGGTAAATGTTATGGGAATTCCTCTTTTGCACGTCAAGGATTCCGGCAAGGTCGGCGTGGGCACGTCAACCCCGGGCGCGCGGCTGATGGTCGTCGGGGCCGGCAGTTCGGACGCTTCGGCAGCCGTGAATGTCATCAACATCGCCGGAACGCCGCTCTTCCACATCAAAGACGACGGAAAAACCGGCATCGGCACCACTTCGCCCGGCGCAAAGCTCATGGTTGTCGGGTTGGGAAATTCAAACGCTTCGGCGGCGATGAATGTTGTCAACAGCGATGGCACACCCTTGTTTCACGTAAAGGACGACGGTAAAACCGGTATCGGCACCACTTCACCCGGTGCAAAGCTCATGGTTGTCGGATTAGGAAATTCCGATGCTTCCGCAACGGTCAACGTGATCAACAGCGACGGCACACCCTTGTTTCACGTAAAGGATGACGGTAAAACCGGCATCGGCACCACTTCACCCGGCGCAAAGCTCATGGTTGTCGGATTGGGAAATTCCGATGCTTCCGCAACGGTCAACGTGATCAACAGCGACGGCGCGCCCCTCTTTCACATCAAGGATGATGGCAAAGTGGGCATTGGCACCACCACGCCCGCAAATCCCCTTGAAATGGCCAGCGGCGCTCATGTAACCGCCGGCGGCGTGTGGACGAATGCCAGCTCGCGGGATTTAAAGGAAAACATCCGTGACCTGGATGCCGACGAAGCAGTGGAAATTTTATCGCAACTGTCGCCCAAAAAATACAATTATAAAGTGGAAAAAGACGAGCAATACCTCGGGTTTATCGCCGAGGATGTTCCCGACCTCGTTGCCACGAAAGACAGAAAGAGTTTAAGCTCGATGGATATTGTCGCGGTGCTGACCAAGGTGCTTCAACAGCAGCAGAAAAAAATCGCCGAATTGGAAGCAAAGTTAAACTCACTGCAATAGAAAAAAATAAAGGAACATCGAGATGGCAATATTTAATTTACGAAAATTT
The DNA here is from genome assembly GCA_964450485.1 of uncultured Calditrichaceae bacterium. Taxonomy (GTDB): domain Bacteria; phylum Calditrichota; class Calditrichia; order RBG-13-44-9; family J075; genus JACKAQ01. Next base: position 454 of record CAYVDX010000456.1, on the reverse strand, counting down.
GACCACCGGATTTTTTCGGCGCATTCGCGAAAAGGATTGTTCACCGCGGCGCTTGTTCTGTTCGGATGCTTTCAAAACGCCATTGCCCAACCCACGGATTTGGTGATCACAGACACCACGCTAACCGGCACGGCGACTTTTACGGCGAGCAATTCGATCACCGCCGGGCCGAACGTGATTATTGCGAACACCGGCAGCGTGGCCTTTAACGCCGGAAATTTTATCGCGCTGCGACCGGGATTTATCGTTGCCGGCGGCGGCGAATTTTCAGGCGTTACCAACATCGTCACCGGCATCGAAACCGATCCGGGCGCGCCGGTAGTCGTTCCGGTCGATTTTACGGTTGAGCAAAATTTTCCCAACCCGTTCAATCCCACCACGGACATTCGCTACGGTCTGCCCGCCGCGCAACAAGTGCGAATTACCGTGTTTAACCTGTTGGGCGTCCGGGTTA
>CAYVDX010000455.1:0-4091 GCA_964450485.1 uncultured Calditrichaceae bacterium | reverse complement strand
AGGATGTTGATTTGAAAGATATGCCATTTGTTGCTTTAACTTTAGAAATAGATGGGCGTTTATGGTCGGGGGATGAAATGCTGAAAGACAATTTGAGAAACAAGGGATTCAATAGATTTTTCACACTATAGAAAGAACAAATTCATAAGCAAATTCTCAGTACCGGGCACATTTTTTAGATGCCCAAAAGCGTGTCATTCCCGCACGTTTTTAGCAGGAATCTACTTCTCCGGGCATTGTGGATACCCGCTAAAAACATTCGGGCATGACAAACTTGCGGAAATCGCACTAATTCTACAAAACTGTCCGGTACTGAAAGCAAATTTAGGAAAATAAAAACAACCGCATGATTAGGTGCTAAAAATAAAGTTCCGCAAGAGTTACCAATTTAAAGAAAAAACGGCAACCCTTGCGCGTGGTAAGTGAAAAGCCGATAGGAAATAAGGAAAGCAGCCACCGCAAAAAAAAATGCGGTCGCTGCAATTAATTATATGTTCGTGTAAGTGCTATAATTACAGTTGGTTGTGCGGGTGGCAGCTAACTTACGCTGTAGCCGAAAAAAGTGCAGTTTAGTTTGTTTGTGTAAGTTAAGTTTTGTCAATCAGTTATCAGTGTTTACAAAGTCTGTACTGGCGTGCCCTTTTTCGGCTAAGCTCCGCGTTAGATTTGCAGACCGTAATTAAAGAATAATATTCTACTGCTATTTTTTACAGTTCTTGTAATTTTGTAACTTGACATTTGTAATTGTATATGCTATCATGTTCTTATGATAGTGACTGTGGATACAAATGTGATTTTCTCCGCGCTTTATAGTAATTTAGGAGCATCACACCGGATACTGCGACTGATTCGTGATGAAAAAATAAAATTGGCGTTATCGCCTCAAATTTACTTTGAATACTATGATGTATTAACCAGGAAAGAAAATTTAAGAAAGTTTGATTTAACAGTTTCTGAAATAGAAGATACATTGGATTTGTTAGCATTATTGGCACAGAAGCACTCAATATATTTTTTGCTTCGCCCCAATTTGCCAGATGAAAAGGATAATATATTTGTGGAAGGGGCCTTCGCTAGCAAAAGTCGCTATTTGATTACCTCAAATATTAGGGATTTTAAAAGTGGTGAATTGAAAGGATTTGAATTTAAAGTGGTTACTCCACATGAGTTTTATCAAGAATGGGAGTCAATAAATGAGTAATACTCAAGTCGTAACACTAAGAGTGCCAAAAGAGCTTAAAAAAAGACTGGAACGAGAGGCCCGTTATCAGGGAGTTTCTTTAAATCAATTAACGAACTATTTACTCAACACTCAGTTGACCCAAATTGAAATGATTTCAGTTCTTGAAGCTCGATTATCGAATAAATCAATTTCATCATTAAAGAGAAAAGTAGGTAAGATTTTGGATAGAGTTCCAAGTAGAGATGTTCCGGAATGGGATAAAAAATAACTGTAAAGTCTCATTTGGTTTAATTTTTTGTTGGCATAGTGCCAGGCGGCAAATCTAACTTTGTATCAACCCGACGAGCGGGCTCTTTGCATTTGTCAAGATTTTTAGAATTAGGATGTCTGGAGTGTTTTGGAAAAAGTGTTGCTAAACGCCGCTCGCCGGTTATACTGAGCGTTATGCCGTTCAGATAAATTTTCGTAAACTATCGCTTGATAAATATCTCCGTGTGAGATATATATACCCATGCGCATAATTACACGAAGACGTTTACTCGAATTTGCGAAAAAATACCCAGATGCAGATGAGCCGTTAGATCGTTGGTATCGAACTATGAAACGTCACGACTTCGAATCATTCTCTGAGTTACAACAAATTTTTCCGAGCGCAGATAAAGTTGGCAAATTAACAGTATTTAACATTGGGGTTAATAAATATAGACTGATTGTCTCCATTCATTATAATCGAGGGATCATTTATATCAGGGACATTTTAACTCATAAGGAATATGATAAAGGCAAATGGAAGGAATAATGATGGAAGTATTAACAGAAGAAGTCAAAAATGAAGAAATAGAAGAAATCGTCAGGATATGGCCGGTTGCCTCAAAAGTTGTATCAGTCATCCATTCAGAAGAACAATATGAATACGCCGTAAAAGTATTAGACAAATTGATCGATATCGTTGGCGAAGATGAAGAGCATCCATTAGCATCATTAATGGAAACGATCGGAACTCGGATCGAAGATTACGAAGATGAACATTATCCTGAACCGAAGGGAGACCCGATCGGGTGTTTAAAATATTTAATGGAAGAACATAATTTAAAACAAAGTGATTTAAAGGAACTCGGAAGCCCGGGCGTTGTATCTGAGATATTAAGCGGTAAAAGAGAGCTTAATCTCCGACAAATTAAAGCACTTAGTAAACGCTTCAATATCTCACCCGCCGTTTTCGTTAAAGACGATTAATAGACATTAACTCCCTACATAAGTTCAATAAAAATAATTATTTTAGCAGTACTAATTGGGTAACCTTTAGAAGCCGGGGCGTGGTATAACTTTCGTTGGAATTGACGCAGCAAGTTTTGAGTGTTATTTATAATTATCATTGAAACATGAAGTTGAGTGGTGTTGTGCAAGTGGCCGGTCTTGTAATGCCGGAGCTGCAAAAAACGTGTCACATCGAAATCGATCCCTTGCGGAAATCCGTTTTGGATTTGTAATTTTTCTTTATTTTAGCGCCTGAACATTAACGCCGCCAAACAGTAATTTTCCGGGGCCTTCAACACGAAATCCGGTCAAACCGGGCGGCAATTCAGCGGCATGCCCATGCACGATCATCTTTCCATCAATAAATCCCCGGAAGTGCCGGCCCTCCCCAACCGTCCGAAGCGTAAACCAGCCGGATGTCGGCGCATCTTTTTCATCAATAATTTCGGATGTTCCATTTTGGAGACGCCCTAATTTCATTTTTCCGTCTTGCAGCGACAGAAAATCGTAGTTCAAACTATCTTTCAAATGATGCACTAACTGTAAACGCCCGTGGAACTGATCGGCATTGATTTTTACATCCATTTGCACGCCGGTCAATGGTTCGCCATAAACAAAAAGCGCCGGACTTTTTCCCGGTCTGAGCGACAGCGCGCTTTTGGCATTTCCAATATTTTCAATCGAAGGTCGAAGCATTGCCGCGGTTCCCTGCATCCATTTAAAATCATCCGCGAGGATGACGTCGGCTTTTTCCGCGGGATACCATTGCCAGGAATGATTCCCAAGCTCAACAACGCCGGCTTTTGCCAACCGCCGCCCCTCTTCTCGCGCATTATCAATGGCATTTTGCAAACCGGCGACCGCTTGCACGCCAACGCCGTGTTTGTAAACCAACTCGCCGCCGTGTTCGGCTGTTTCCAAAATCAATCCAACGCCGCCAATCGCAGCGACGAGCAATCCAACGTTCAACCAACGCTGTTCCACCTTTTGCCAATACAGCATGATTTGAATAAACCCGATAACTAAAAAAAACCACATCGAATACGTGCCGAGATCGGCGTGTTCATTCAAAACGGCATTCGCGGCGAGTGACAGGGTCACGCTATCCGCGGCCGCTCGGCCGCTCAGAAACGCGCTCAACACAAACACGGCCGCGAGCACATACAAACTGATCGCGGCCGGGCGAATCCAGCGTTTTTTAGGAAAAATTTGTGAAAAGAGGTCAAAAAAAACGGCAATAATCACAATTGCAATGGGAAAATGCACAATCATCGGGTGAATATTCGGCAGCCATTCCGGCAAGGTCATTTGATTCTCCAATTTTCATTTTTTTTACTGAGTCAGCCGCGGATTTTCACGGATAAACGCGGATAATTCTAACCTGGAATATTCATAAATCACTGAATACACGGGTTGATTCATTTCCTTCACGCTTCAATTTTCAATGATTCACGAGGTCGGATTGTCCGGCGCCGGCAAAACCGCGTGGAAATCCGCGTCAAAACGGCGGGCGTAATCATCCAAAAGCGCGATTACGCGCTCAAATTTGGGCGAGTGAATGATCAGACCGGCGTGATGGTGTTTGTTCATTCGCCAGACGATTTCAAGGTCGGAATATGCCGAAGTATCGGGAGATTCCTGTTTCGCCAAT
>CAYVDX010000454.1:0-4102 GCA_964450485.1 uncultured Calditrichaceae bacterium | reverse complement strand
ATCATCGGTGATGAGTTGCGCGAACGAACCGCTTCCGGGATGTGGCCGTCCGACCACGCCGGTGTGGTTGAAAAGCTGTGGGTGCGGTTTGAAAAATGATATTTTTCCCGACGAAACAGGAGGCAAAAAAATGAAAACGTTATTGAAAAGCCAATCTCAAAAAACGGTAAAAAATTGGTTAACAAACATGCTGCTGACCTTTTTGGCGATGCAAATCAGCAGTTGCACCCATTCCCGCCTGGTTATCCGCCAACAGCCTGACGCCTGGGCGCATCAGGTCAACGCAACGGCCGAAAAAAAACGGGGAAAAGTGTATTTTAAAACCGGCGATGTCGCGCTTGCTCAAAAAATATCCGTTTCAGGCGACTCCCTCAGTTGGACGGAGCGGTTTTCCCGGGAAAAGACTTCGGCAAATCTAAACGAAATAAAAACGATTACGCTCATCAAAAAAGGAAAAGGCGCCTGGGAAGGATTTCTTGCAGGTTTGGCCAGTGGTTTTGCCGGCGGCTTTATGGTGGGACTCCTAAGCGGAGACGATCCCCCGGGTTGGTTTAGTTTTACCGCGGAAGAAAAAGGTCTGATTCTTGGGGTACCTTTGGGCGTGCTCGGCGGTTTAACCGGGCTGATTGTCGGCAAAAATTCCGGCAGCAAGGATAAATACATTTTATCCGATGAACCGGCGGATAAGCCGCGAGTAATATCCATTGGTAAAACCGCCCGTTGGCCGATTCCTGTTCGCAAAGAAGTTCCATAATCGTGGACCAGGAATTGCGAAAACGATGATTGACGGTGGATTTTTGTCAGAAATCGCTGAATAAAACGAGCTAAAGCGGCAATATTTGACACGCTAACAGCGTCAGCTCGACAAAAAGGACGAATTCATTAAATTCACCTCAGAGATTTTGTATATGCAATCCGTAAAATCATAATGAGGAGCCAATGAGATGAAATTATCATTGCAAATACTGTCAAGCATTGCGCTTTGTGTCGTAATTTTAAGCGCCGGTGCGACGGCGCAGGATTCCCTTTCAGCAGCGGCGCGGGTCTATCGCATTGTGCTGACCGATAACACCGTGGTGATCGGCTCGATCACGTCGGAAGACGCGAAAATGATTCACTTCCGCACCATTTCCGGTGTGGAAATCAGCATTCCTAAAAGCACTATCAAAAAAAGAATCCTGGCCGCCGGCGGTGTTGTTCGGGGAGAATTTTGGCATAGTGATCCCAATAGTACCCGGATGCTTTTTGCCCCAACCGCCCGCCCGCTGAAACAGGGACAGGGATATTTTTCAGCCTACCAAATATTCTTCCCGTTTGTGGCCGTGGGCGTGACGGATTTTCTGTCATTGGCCGGCGGCGTGTCCTTGATTCCAGGGGCGAGTAGCCAGATTTTATATTTTGCGCCCAAAATTACGCCGGTAAATACGGGAAAATTTACGCTCGCCGGCGGCATGCTCTACCTGTCAGTCCCGGAGGAAATTGAAGACGCCGGTATCGTTTACGGCGTGTCGTCTTATGGCACCGAAAACAGCAGTTTCACTTTTGGAATGGGCTGGGGATTCTCCGGCGGTGATTTCAGCAACGATCCGGTGCTGATGTTTGGCGCGGAAACACGCACTTCAAATTCAGTAAAATTTATCACGGAAAACTGGATCATTCCCCATTCAGAAGTTTCGTTTCTCTCCGGCGGATTGCGTTTTTTTGGAGAAAGTTTAGCGGCTGATTTTGCGCTAATCCTGCCGGTTGGCGACAGCCTGGACGGTTTTCCGTTTTTTCCCTGGCTGGGCTTTGCTTACAATTTTGGCGTAAATCGGTAAAAGGAATTCGTTTTGGTTTTGCTGGTGAATTACGTACATTCGTATTCAAGCGCCGGGCGAAGGCGCGAATAATCTGAATGCAGCTATTTCGTCATTCTCGGGATTTTTGCATCGGCGGCATGATGAGCCAAAAGATCGGCAGAACGATTTCCCATTACCGGATCGAGGAATTCATCGGGCAGGGCGGCATGGGCGAGGTTTATCGCGCCGTTGACGAGCGGCTTGGGCGACCCGTGGCAATCAAATTTCTGCCGGCAATGTTCCGGGAGGATGCGGAGCAAAAACAGCGTTTTATCAACGAGGCAAAAGCCGCTTCGGCGCTGGATCACCCCAATATTTGCACCATTCACGAAATTGACGAAACCGGCGGCGGCGAATTGTTCATCGTTATGTCGTTTTACCGTGGGCAAAGTCTGATGCAGTTGCTGGCGTCGCGAATACCCGCCCCGGCAGAGGCGCTGAACATCGTTTTGCAAATTTGCGAAGGGTTGAAAACGGCGCATTCGCGTAAAATTATCCACCGCGACATCAAGCCTGCCAATATTTTTATCACGAGCGACGGAACCGTCAAAATTCTGGATTTTGGGCTGGCAAAAATAGACGGCATGCAGATCACCCGGGAACTCACAACCCTCGGCACTCCGGCATATTCCTCGCCGGAACAGTTGCGCGGGGAACCGCTGGACGCCCGAACGGACGTCTGGTCAACCGGCGTGGTGCTGGCGGAAATGCTTTTCGGAAAATCGCCCTTTGAATCCGTGAACGCGCAGGCGACTTTTTATTCGATTTTAAACGAAGCGCCGCCGCTTTCGGCGGAAAACACAGACGTTCCCGCGCCGTTGTCGGCGATTGTTGAGCGGGCGTTGCGGAAAAATCGCGACGAGCGCTACCAAACAATGGATGAAATGATTTCGGATTTGCAAAACGCCGGGAAATCGAAGCCGCATTCATCTTCGCCGTCGCGGACGCCGCCGGTTCGTGCGAAAAAAAACGAGCGTTTTTTTCGCCGGCCGCGGACATTTTTTACCGTGATGATTGGCGTGCTGTTGATTTTGGCGTCATTCTTTTGGTGGGCAAACCGAAATAATCCTCCGGCGAATCGCCGCGTTCGGCTGGCGGTGCTGCCCTTTGAAAACATCGCCCCGGATCGGAAAGACGATTATTTTGCCGACGGCATCACCGATGAAATTATTTCGCGGGTTTCCCTGCTCAACAATTTGGAAGTGATAGCCAAACCCTCCAGCGATCAGTATCGTGAAAAACCGCAAAAATTGGCGAAAATCGGCAGGGATTTGCGCGTCTCGTATGTGATCACCGGCAGTGTTCGCAAAAACGATGATCAACTGCGCATCAGCGTGTCGCTGATCAAGCTAAAAAACCGGACGAACGTGTGGTCGCGGGTTTACAGCCGCCCGTTTGCGGATATTTTCGCGGTTCAAAACGATATTGCCCGGAGTGTTGCCGCGGCGCTGCAAATCCGGTTAAACGAATCGCAGCAGCGCAAAATTGCCCAAAATCCCACCGGGAATTTGGCGGCGTACACCCTTTATCAAAAGGGACGGTTTAATTGGAACAAGCGCACGCCGGCGTCGCTGCGTCGCGCACTGGATTATTTCCGGCAGGCAGTGGCGCAGGACTCCGGTTTTGCCCTGGCCGACGCCGGCATTGCCGACGCACTGGCGCTGTTCAGCAGTATTGAATACGAGGTGACGCCCGCGACAATGGCAATGCCAAAAGCAAAAGCGGCGGCGTTGCGCGCGGTTCGCCTAAACCCGGCGCTTGCCGAAGCACACACTTCGCTGGGCAATATCCTGCTTTTTTACGATTGGAATGTTGCCGGGGCCGAAAAAGAGTTTCGCAAAGCCATTGCCCTGAATCCCAATTATGCCACGGCGCATCACTGGTATGCCATCTTACTGATGATTAAGCGGCAGCCCGACGCTTCGTTGGCGGAAATTCGCCGCGCGCAACGCTTGGATCCCGTCTCTTTAGTGATCAACAGCGAAATGGGCTGGCTGCTGCGATTTGCCCGGCGTTATGATGACGCCATTCAACAATTTAAAGAGACGCTGCGGCTGGAACCGGATTTTTGGGCAATCCGGGTCAATTTGGGCTTGACGTATGCCGCAAAAGGCGCGTTGGACAGCGCCATTGTCGAACTTCGCCGCGCCAAAAATCTCACCGGCGGTCAGCATCCGTTGACTGTGGGATTGTTGGGATACGCCCTGGGAATCGCCGGGAAAAAAGATGTCGCACTGCGGGAATTACAGGCGCTGGACGCCTTG
>CAYVDX010000453.1:0-4104 GCA_964450485.1 uncultured Calditrichaceae bacterium | reverse complement strand
AAAAACGGCTGATGCTGCTATTTGCGGATTCGCTGGTGAGTTTTCCCTGGGAAAACCGGGATGAGCAAATGATGGGCGTTTATAAATTTCCGCAAAAATATATTCGACCGATTCGTTCCGCCTATCCCACCGGCGTCTTCAGCATTCGCGATTTGAACGGCGACGGATTGCCGGAAATCGCGCTGTTGACCAGCAGTCTGCAACACAGTCTCAATCTCGCGAAAACTGACGCCGGTTGGCAGCCGGTGGATTCGCTTGCCAGGAGTGACGACCCGTCGCTGCCATCGGCGTGGAGCATTCCCTCCGGCAAAAACGAATTTCGCCCCGCGGGAAAGGGCATGGCGATATCAGCGCCGTATCTTGGTTTTCGAAAATTGCCCGGTACTAAATTTATGGCCGCCATCGATGAAAAAGGGTTTTTGGAACTGATTCACCTGGATACCCAACAACACACGTGGCGGTCAACACGTCCCTGGGGCGCGCGCTTATTTGTGCTCGATTCCACGCGAATCGCGGTTTGCGATAGACAGCAAAATGCCTTTGTTGTATTCCAACGATTCGGAGCGGAATTTGTCTTTATCGGCGCAACCCCGCTTTTTCCCGGCAAAATAAGCGCTATTATTCAAACGGATCGCTTTACCGTGCCCGGCTATCTCGTCAATATTGTGGAAACCGGCAATTTGGGGATGTTTACAAGCCGGTTGGTTTTTATCAGACATGATGAAATTGACTGGTTAAAGCCGGAAAAATTCGCCAAGCCCCAATTCCCCAATGAATATGCGGAGCTTTCGCTGGTGGAAGCATCCACAAAACTTTTTTCGGAATTTGATCATTCGGTTCCCGAAACAATCAGCCACAACGTTTATGAATGTTTGTTCAAAAGGGATGAAACCGGGGCGGTGCATCCATTGCTGGCAGAACGAATGGTCGCGGATTCTACCTATCGTCACTGGAAAATCACGCTTCGCCAGGGCATGCGCTTTTCCGACCGCGGCCTGTTGACGGCAACGGATGTGATCCAAGGCTGGCAGTATTTATGGCGAAACGATTTGCAAAGCCGCACCGATCTGCGCTGGCTGTGGCGCGATATTGACGGCGCAAAAAATTTTGTTGCGCGAAAGAGCAAAGGCATTGCGGGCTTGCAGGCCCTCGATGCGTGCACGCTGCGAATCACGCTGACCGAATCCCGGCCTAATTTCCCGGAATTTTTGGCGCAATGGTGTTTCCGGATTGTCAAACCCGTTTCGGGATCGCGGACGCCGCTTGGCACGGGCCCGTTCGTCATCAAAAAAATGACTAAAACCGGCGTTGTCTGCGAGCGGAATGCGGTTTTTCACGGCGGGCGTCCCCTGCTAGCCGCCATTCATTTCAAGTGGCAGCAGGGCAGCATGGCGGATGCGTTGTTAAACAATCAACGTCCGGTTTCGCTGGTCCGCCGGCGAAAGGATGTGACTTATTTCAAACGCGTATATTCCCGTGGCATCAAACCCTTTCCGGCGTCCGCGACATATTTTTTGGCGCTCAATCCCGCTGCGCCGGCCCTGACAAAACGATTCGACAGACTGGGCGTTGCCGGCGTTTTGAATCGTCGCGTGATTTCGGATATTGTCACAGGGGCGAAATGCCGCGTTGCGCCATCCCTGCTGGCCGGCGGCAACAGCTTTTCCACGCCCAAAAATATTGCGCTAAAACCGGAGCAGCCGCTGCGCATCATTTTTCGCGGGGATGACAGCGTGGCCAGGCAAATTGCCGACCGGCTTTCAGTTCGGCTGGCTCAAAATAACGTGCCGGTCGAAAATCCGCGGGGCGTGGCGAACAACGATTTTCGCCGAATCCGGCAGCGCGGAGAATATGATATTTTGATCGACGCATTTGTTCCGGCATTCGGCGCTGATGTACTCGATTTGATTCAATTGCTAAATAAAGGATATGCGCTGCCCGGCCTGACGTCGGCTGATTTAAATAACATTTTGCAAGCGCCGGCCCCGGACGCCGCCGCCGAGCTGGAAAAACGACTGATGAACCGGGGAATTTTATATCCCCTTGTTCGCGTGCAACAATTCGCAGCCCTGCCCGCGGAATGGCGAAACATCCGGCTCAACGGATTTTCCCAAATTGATTTTTCCAAAACCTGGAAACCAAGAACGCGGTAGTAACATTTAAAGCGTTTTGAGTGCACCATGAAACTCACATTACTAAAAAAATATTCAATCTCTATTCTTGTATTTTTCCTGATCGTGATGTCAGGGCTTGCATTAATAATGATTTTTACGGTTCAAACGGAATTAACCGGGCAATTTGAAGCGCACATCGCTTCGGCAAGCCGTTCGGTTCAATTGGAGCTTAACGCGCGCGGCGCCAAAATCGCCCGCCAATTGCGGGCCTTTTCAAAACATATTTCCGGCGATTCCAACTTTCGTTTTTACACCGTTCAGCAACCGCAACTCACCAACCGCGAGATTGTTTATTACGCAAGCAAGTATATGAATTTTATGGGATTACAAATTCTCGACATCACGGATCGCACCGGCACGGTGATCAGTTCGGGCAAAAACAACACCGCTTTTGGAAACGATTATCACAACATTATTTACCCGCTGAAGCAGCAAAAAGACACATTAACCCTTTGCTGGATTCAGAACATCAATCAGCGCAACCTGTATTTAACGCGGCTGGATTCCGTTCAATTCGGGCGTCACACATTTTACCTGTTGGGCGGCGTGGAAGTGACCCCGGAATTTTTGAGTGAATTGCGCGGCGATGTAACCGACATCGTGGCCGTTCAGTTAACCGACACAACGCTGATTGCCTCACCGGGAAATGATGCGGACAATGTCCGCCAAATTATGGGCACATTCAACCCGGCGGGCGTGACATTGGAATCCCCTGACGGCAAATATTCCATTCGCCATTTTTCCAGCGTTTTGATTTCCAACCAGGCGATAAACGATGCGACTTTCTACATTTTTCACCAGCGAACCACATTTGTGCAGTTGGTAAATGTTCTGAAAAATGATATTATCTGGGTGATGGCTACCGGTTTGGCTCTGGCGGTGCTGATTGCCCTGTTGCTGGCTTTAACCGTAACGCGCCCGCTAAAAAAATTGACCGACAAAGCCGGCGCCCTAACCCTGGAAAACCTCGACGTTGATTTTGACGTCCACCGGAGCGATGAAGTCGGCATTTTGAATGATGCGCTGGACAAAATGCTCCGCCGGCTGCGCCAAAACCGGGTGGAAATTTCCGCCGCGGAAGAAAAAGCCGCCTTTGCGGACATTGCCCGGCAGGTCAATCACGATATAAAAAACGGCTTTATTCCCATCCGCAATGTGATGCAACATTTGGAAGAGGTGAGCCGGGACAGCCCGGAGCAATTGCCCAAAATTTTTGAAGAGCGAAAAGCAACCATAACGGAAAGCCTGGATTACCTGGAGAAATTAGCGCGGCGTTATTCGCGTCTGCGCCTGCATTTGAAGCCGACGCTGATTAATGTCAACAAAATGATCGGCGGGCTGTTAAAAAGTTACGAAAATATTTCCAATGGAAACATCCATTTTAAGACCGTTTTTGACGAGCGTCAACCCTTTATTTCGGCGGATGCGATACAATTACGCCGGGCGTTTGAAAATATTTTACGCAATGCCATCGAAGCGTTAAATAACGGGGGTACCATTACGGTTTCGACGGCAGTAAAAGAACAGCAAGTGGAAATTCGTTGGAGCGATGACGGAACCGGCATTCCGAAAGCCATTCGCGAGCAATTGTTCACCGCCGCGGTGACCACAAAGCCGGAAGGTTCCGGCATCGGCCTGGCGAATGTGAAACGCATTATCGACGGGTTTGATGGCAGCATATCAATTGAAAACAGAGCGCCGCACGGCGCCGAAATCTCAATTGTTTTGCCAATCAGCAGGCTTGGGGATGGCTAAATTTTGAAAGATATTCGCGAATGAATATTTCGTCCCTGACGGGACTTTGTGTTGTAAGGGTTGGACGGTGCTATAAATATTTTGTCCCTAACGGGACAGAAATACGAGAACGCATGAAAACCAAAGTCCCGTCAGGGACGACATATTGATTACAAAAATAATGGAGGATAACGGA
>CAYVDX010000452.1:0-4123 GCA_964450485.1 uncultured Calditrichaceae bacterium | reverse complement strand
ATTTCCCGGACAACGACGCCGAGGCATCCCATGACTCTTTCAAAAAAAACCGGTGATTCGCCAAGCCCCTGCAAAAAACATTGCGCATCTGCCTCGGTGGGATGGGCAAGCAGCCGGTTAATCATCTCCTGGGTTCCCAAATAACCGGGACATTCAAATTCCTTCTTTGCGGAAAACCGCGGCGTCACTTTTCGGCAGTCATCAATCAGTTCAAACAATAAATTGACTTCGGGAACATCTTTAAATTTTGGGAACATCCCCTCCGCTTCCGCGCGGCGAGGCGTATTCAAATATTCGTGCAATTCTCGATAAGATATCAATGCCTTCTGTCTCCTTATTTAATTCATTTGATTTATTTTTGTCAACCACATTTCATTCCCGCGCGTCCATCGTGTTTCCAGGGGAATTCTTCGGCTACAAAGAACCGGTAAACTCCTGTTTTCCCAGCAAATAACCGCGCATGACTTCACTGTAATTTTCAAAACGGTAATAATCGTTGTTCACTTTGCGGAAGAGAATATCACACCCGCGTTCTCCGGTTTTCAGCGCATTTTCCGATTCGGAAAATAATTTTCGGAGGCATGTATCGATTGTGTTTTTGAGATACATTTCCTTCACATCGGTAAATGTTGATTCAGCCGGTTTTTCTGAATCCAAAATTTTGTTTACTCGTTTTTTTAGCATTGTCAATATTTCCAAATCTGCCTCAGACAGCCCAGTTGTTTGTATTGACGTATTTTTTTTATGACGCGTACATTCCAAAAACGCCAGCATTCTGCCGACTTGTCTCGGCGATGAAGCGACCATTTTATCACCTATTTTCTGCCGCAACAATTCACCAATTATTGCGACTTCTGTTATATTTAGAGCAACGGTTAATTTTTTTTTCTCAAAAAAAAATAAAAAGTTATTATTCAGCCCACATCTTTCCCCGGCTGTGGGCTGAATAGTTACAAAAAAAAAGAAAAGCGCCATCAAGGGCTTTCACGAAGCAGATTTCGCATTCTGTGGACAACATTATAAACCACCTTCGGCGTAATTCGCCCACGATAGCAGGGGTGCGCCGCAATCATCTCTTTGTCAAAATCTCCCCAAACGTAAAGCATATAAATATGAATATCGCGTTCAAAATTTTTGGGCAATTTTTGCCGTGAAACGCGAAGCTTTTGCACGACAAATTCATACAACTGACAACGCGTGTCAAATTCCATCTCGATGACGGTTTGATTCAGTTCCCATTGGGAAAGGTCGGTGTATTTCATCAAATGCTTTTTAATGTAGTGACTGACGGCATTTTGACAAATGGTGATCAAATAGCGCTGAAAGCGGAGTTCATTGTCGCGCTCGCGAAAGCTTTGCAATGCCCTGAATTCGCGTTCACAAAGCACCCGGAAAACATCGCCGACAATATCATCCACCGTTTCCCGAAATTGCATTTTTAGACGGGCAACATTCCAGGATTTACACCGTTCCAAAACGTGATAATAAATTACTTTACGATAACGATCCATAAAAATTTGCCAAGCGCGGCGATGATGGGGAGATTGTGGGTTTCCGCATGCGTCTAATAATTCAGAAAGCGTCATTCAAAAATTCCAAATTCATTGGTAAATTGGATTTCCACAGGCGAACAACCTGTTGCTGAAGCAAAAAAACGAAGTTTAGCCGGTTTTCCGAAGCCATACATCAATGAAGTTAAGGAATTACCCAATATTATCAAATATCTAAAAAATGATTTTAGGCGTGATAAACTTTTGGATTTTTTTTCCGATGTTAAAGATGTTAAAAGAGAAAACATGTGTGATAAAACGAGGAAACACCGATGAGTAATGATCGTCCCGGCGTGGGTCGGGATCGCCGCAAAGGCCCGGACACTTTGACGAAATCAATTCGATGGGTGGCTGTTGGGGGTTGGATTCTTTTAGTATTGGCAATGATTTTTATCGACTATGCCAAACCGGATTTTGTAACAGTGCTGGACGATACCGCTGGCGTGCCCCGAAATATGAGCACAACCTGGAATTTTACCTTGGCGCGAATGATATTTTATATGATGATTGCCGGATTTGTGTTCGGTCTTTACGGATTTTTTGTCAATATGTATCGTAGTCGCCGCCGCAATGATCGCTATCGTTTGAATCTTTTGGCATTAGCCAGCATTTCCCTGTTCGGCGCGGTTTATTATTTGCTGGCATTCTGATTCTCATCTGAATTATGCTTGATCACTTTTTTCATGCCGTTCAATAACTTCTTGCGCTAAATGCAAAAAATCTATTGCGCCGCGGCTGCGCGGTTTATGCTCAAAGATCGTTTTTCCATGCGCGGGCGCCTCGGCGAGTGACACATTTACCCGAATTTTTGTTTCCGTCAATGCGCCGTTAAACGTGGTTTGTAGTTTTTGCATGATGAAATGAGAAAGCTTACTTCGCGCATCAAACATCACCGGCACAACGGTGGAGGCCTTAATATCACTATTGCTGAATTTTTTCACTTTGCTGATCAGCGACATGGTTCGCTTAATCGATTCAAACCCCAAATACTGGCACTGCACGGGCATCACTACTTCTTTTACAAAAGCAAGCGCGTTAATCGTCAAAAACCCGGATTTTGGCGGACAATCGATGAGCACATAATCGTAATTTTCTCTTTGGGGCTCAATCACATTTTTGAGCAGATAGCAAAAATAAGTATCCTGCGCTTTCACAAACATATTGGAAAGCGAAAGCTCCATTCCTTTTAGTTTTCGGCTGCCGGGCAAAACATGCAGATTCTCGGTATATTTTTGCACAACCTGTTCAAATTTGAGATGCTTCTCCAACAGGTATTCAACACCCTTGATTCGAAAAGCATCGATGCCCACGCTGCGGGTGAGATCATTTTGTGGATCAAGATCAATTAGCAAAACACGCTTGCCAAACAAGCTTAATGCAGCGCCTAAACTTACTGTTAACGTCGTTTTACCAACGCCCCCTTTTAAACTAACAATTGCCATTGACACCATAAATACCTATTTCCCAAAAATTTGTATTTCGGTTTGCTTTTTACAGTCCCCTCCCACCGAAAAAATTTTGTCAGCGCCGTTAATCAAAATTGCGACATAAATAAAATTTTCAGTCGGTTTAACTCACATTTTTTACAAACATTTTTTTGAATTGATGATCAGGCTTTTTCCTTTCCGAAAATTTTGATTGCAAGATAATCCGTTGTTTATCAATAATATTTGGAATATATTTATCCTTGTCGTCAAAATAAAATTGAAGGAGCTTTATGCCACGGACAATTGTCTTTGATGTCAATGAAACCTTGCTTGATTTAAGTGCATTAGACCCGCTTTTTGAACGCTTGTTGGGTAATGTAGCCCTCAAAAGCGAATGGTTTGGTCAGGTACTTCAATCGGCAACAATGATGTCGGCATTAGGAAAATATGTTGATTTCGGCGTTGTGGCGCATCACGCATTGGAAATGACGGTAAAGCGTCATAATATTTCCCTTCCGGAAAAGGCGGTTAAAAAAATCCTCGAAAAAATGCGCGATTTGCCGCCGCATGCGGAAGTGGTGGAAAGCCTGCAACGCCTTAGCTCCGCCGGCTTTCGGCTGGCCGCGCTGACCAATTCCAACAAAGAAATGGCGAATTCACAACTTGGCAATGCCGGTATCATCCAATTTTTTAAAAAAGTAATGTCCGTTGAAACGGCCCGGTGCTTTAAGCCCTGTAAAGCGGTTTACGACATGGCCGCCGACTCGCTCGCCGCGTACCCGGATAACCTCATGTTGGTCGCCGCGCATGAGTGGGATATATCCGGCGCGATTTGCGCCGGTTGGAGCGGCGCATTTGTGGCTAGACCGGGAATGGTTTTAGGACCATTATCGGAAACACCGGAAATTATCGGTAAAAATCTGGGCGAAATCGTGGATAAAATTATCGAAATTGAAACCCGACGCGGCGATCTGGATTCCTGAATAATTTTTAGCTCAATAATGTTACGTTTTAAAAAATTTTGACAGGATTAACCGGATTAACAAGATTTCAGTACCGGACAGTTTTTTTAATTAGCCTGCATTATGCAAAGGTTTTATTTAAAGTGATTTTAACTTACTGTAATATTTGATTTTATCTTAAAAA
>CAYVDX010000451.1:0-4126 GCA_964450485.1 uncultured Calditrichaceae bacterium | reverse complement strand
ACGTGGGAAATCCCGGTTCGCGGGACCAAAAGGGCGGCGTGCCGAAATTTTTCAAAATCGCTGCCAAATCGGCATCGCGACCGGCTAATTCCGCAAATGCCGTTGAGATATTTTCCGGGGAGAGGGTGATGGGCGTGGGTGACATTTATGATCCTTAAAAAACGCTGTAGGTTTTGGAAATCCTTTAAAAACGCTGTAGGTTTTCAAAACCTCCAGCGTTTGGCGTTTGCTTAATAGTTCGGCCGTCGGTGCGCCGCGTCGGATGCTTCAAAATAGGGCAATTCCGCCGGATAGCCGGTAAACGGGCGCGCCAGCGATGTAAAAAATCCCCGCGCCACGCGATTATATTCCGCCACCGCGTCATTGTAACGTTTGCGCTCCACGGCAATACGATTTTCCGCGCCGGCCATTTCGTCGCTCAAACGGGTAAACATGACCGACGACGCCCCGGTGAGATTGTTTTGCACGGAACTCATCAGCTCTTTCATTGCCGCGTTCAGCTTCTGCTCCCAGGCTTGCTTCAATTTAAAATCGTCGGTTTGATCGATTTCCTGCTGGTAACGCGCCAGCGATTCGATCAAATCTTTTTCGTGAGAGGCGCTGGATTTCGCCATATTGACCAGGTTGGGGATCAAGTCGTGACGGCGTTGCAGCACGTTTTCCAATTGCGCGCGTCTTTTCTCCACCGCGGACATTCGCGTGTTTAAGCGCGCATTTGTGGAAAAGAACAGCATCAAAAGCAAGCCGGCCGCCACGCCGCCCGCGATCAGTTTCACGCGCTTTTTCTTTTGCCGCGCCGCTTTTTCCCGCTTCATTTCCTTGCGAATTTGCTGAATCGCTTCATCGACGTATGCGCGCCTGATGCCGGCGGATTCAGCGCCTTCGCGCAATGTATCGCGCGCCATGTACTCGCGCTCTTCCGCGCGTTGCTGCAATTTTACCGCGCGATCAAGAATTAAATCGACTTCCTTTTGGCTGAAGCCTTCCTTGCTTAAATCTTTTTTGGGATCGTTCATTGGTTTGTTTTTTAGATTGTTAGCGTTTCACAAACCCTGGAGGTCTGTGACACTTCCAAGCTTGGGTTAAATTTTTCTCAAGACCTCCAGGGTTTTGGGTAAAATATACGCTACTTTGCTCAATTTCACAATTTTTTAATCGCGTTGAAACATGATTTTTATCATTTGTTAGTGTTGATGAAAATGGTAAATTTTAACATCCTGTAAATTATTCTGCTACATCGTGGGGGAAGTCGATCGGTTTTAAAAATTATGGAGTGCCGGTATGAAAAAGTTACTTGCTTTTATGCTAATGATTTTCGTTGCAATCGCGCCATTGAACGCCAAAGATGCCGTTGACGCAGGGAATAAAATCAATGCAAAAACAGCATCAGAAAATCAGCCTAAGGAATCGCCGGTTTTGGTTTCATTTGGGACGAACCTCTCATCCTTTCTGGGGGAGAAAGGTAAATGGCAGTTGGGCTATAATGCTGGGGTAATATTTAACTTCAGGGTTTCTGAAAATTTATCAATGACGCTGCCAATTTCATATATCAGGATCAATGCAGCGCCTGAGAATGTCGAGGGGCGAACTCACCCCATTATACCCGGAAAAAATATTTACAAAACCTTCAACGATTGGTATGTTTCTGTTGTATATATTGAAGCTCCATTATTGTTTTCTTACAAATTCCTTACAAAAGACAACTATGATATCCGGTATTTTCTGGGCGCAGGCTTACCTATTGGAATAAAAGATTTTTCAAGGATAGAAAATTCTGTAAGAACGGATGAAATTCTTGGCGTCAAAGAATATACTTCGTTTGGGACCCCACACGAGCTTAAAGGAGGGGTGAACATCATTACCGGCGTCGGATTTCATGTGAGCCGGTTATACCTGGACTTACTTTATGCAATTTACCCCTATGAAGTTAAAGATATTAATAAACTCAATAGCATATCGTTAAGATTGGGAATCGACATTTCAAGGGATAAAAACCCGTTTTAAATTTTGTTTTGATAACACAAAAAGGAGGGGACATGAAGTTGCCATTTCTAAAAGTGTTAATTCTCTTCTTCATATTTTTAATCACAACTGCGCCATTAAATGCGAAAAATCCCAATGGAGTAACGGATGGAGAAAATAATAAAACAACAGCCCAAAAGCGCCCTGAAAAACCACCAATTTTGGTTTCCTACGGGATAAATTTCTCTTCTTATCTTGGGGAGAAAGGCGAAGGGCAGTTGGGCTATTCTCATGGCTTAACTGTTAACTTCAGGATTTATAAAAATTTATCGATGACTTTACCCTTTTCATATACCCGGATAAATGCTGCTCTTGAGAATGTGGAAGGAAAAACGGATGCAGATCTTGGAGAGAATGTTTATAAAACCCTGAGCGATTGGCAAATCTCAGCTGTCTTTTTTGAAGTTCCGCTATTATTTACTTACAAGTTTCCTACAAAAAATAGTTATGACTTTGGGTTCGTTTTTGGTCCGGGTTTGGCTTTCGCCATTAAAGATTACTCCAAGCTAAAATTCACGAGAACAGATGAAATACTTGAGATTTCGCGATATGGCGCTTCAATTGATCCGGAGACACACAAACTTCGTTCAGCGTTGAATATAATTACCGGCGTCAGGTTTCATATTAACCGGTTTTACCTGGACTTACTATATACATTTTATCCCGAAGATATAAAAGGAATCTATAAGCTCCATGGCACATCACAATATCCCCATGGTATAAAAAGTATCAATAATCTCAACAGTATATCGCTAAAATTGGGTATTGATATTTCATCTTTTAATAACGTTCCGAACTAAACTTTATCCCTCGTCCTGACATCTTTTATCATTGATGAGTCTATACACGCACATTTTTTTCAAGACCTCCAGGGTTTCCAAAACCCTGGAGGTTTATAAATCGCCTTCGACGCAGGTCGTGTCAAAGCCGCCGCGGGTGTTGTAAATCGTGGTCACACGCAGCCGTACGGTTTGCAGCGCGGATTTCAGATCGTCGTAAATGCGCTTGGTGGCCGCTTCCTGAAAAATGCCCACATTGCGAAAGCTGATGATGTAATATTTCAGCGATTTCAGCTCGATGCATTTGCCGCCCTCGGGATGATATTCGATTTTGAGATAGGCAAAATCCGGCAGCCCGCTGAACGGGCAAACGGCGCTGAATTCGTCGGTTTCGGTCACAATCAACTGCCCGGGACTGTCGAAATCAAAGGTTTCCAAAAAATCGGTGCGAATGTGTGATTCGTCTAAAAAATCAAATGTTTTGCCTTCGGCGATCGGCATATCGTATTCCTCCATTTAAAAATGCCAATCACAAGTTGAGAGAAAAGGATCACATATCACGTATTTTTCATGGAGATTCCCGCGAATGCAGAGGTCTCCGGCCGCCGCTCACGCATTATTGTTCAACTCGCAATTTGCATCAGAATTTAAATCCAATATTTACATAGGTTAAAAGGCTGCGGCGTTCGCTGCTCATCAGGGTAAATTCGACGGGTCCCAATCGCGTGTCCATTCCGAAAGTGACGGCCCCGCCGTAAAAATATCGCTCCGGGTCAAAGTTTGTTTCCCATTGGGCAAATGTATTTCCGCCGTTTCCGTTGATGACGATATATTTTTGGGGGAAGATTTCGTACTGAAGCCCAAGCTGGGCATATTGGGCATTTTTGCCCATGAATTCGTACGGCCGAAATCCGTAAAACGCGGTGGGATCGCCCAAAAAAGTCATGGGCAAATCCACGCCGCCGAGCGTGAATTGATAGTGAAACGGCACATCGCCGCCGGAGGCGCCGAGGAACAGACAGGTGATGAGCGTCATCGGGCGGCTGAGGGGAATTTTCGCCCGCCCGTCGAAAAAAACGCGGCTGAAATTTCGTTCGCTGAGTACATCGCTATCGGCGTATTCACCGCTGATTTTGACAAAGACGCCTTTTGAGGGAAAGGTGGAGCGATTGTACGTATCCCATTTCAGCGAGCCGAAAAACGTCAGCAATCCCTGGGTATCGGTTTGGAAATCGGCCGGGGCAATGGTCGGTTTGACCCGGGCATATTCCAGTCGCAGACCGCCGCCGAACGTGAATTTATTGGAAAAAATCGTACCCAGGAAA
>CAYVDX010000450.1:0-4126 GCA_964450485.1 uncultured Calditrichaceae bacterium | reverse complement strand
GAAACCAAAAAATTACTCGGCATGGAAGGCAAATTGACAAAACGGGTGATCGGACAGGATGAAACCGTTGAAACGATCACGCGGGCAATTCGCAGAACCCGCGCTGGCTTAAAAGATCCCAATCGCCCCATCGGTTCATTTATGTTTTTGGGACCAACCGGCGTTGGTAAAACACATTTGGCAAAAATGCTTTCGGAGTATCTTTTTGAGCGCAAGGATTCACTTATTCGCATTGACATGTCTGAATATATGGAAAAATTCTCTGTTTCACGCCTGGTCGGGTCCCCCCCCGGATATGTTGGTTATGAAGAGGGCGGGCAATTAACGGAAAAAGTCCGGCGGCATCCGTATTCAGTCATCCTTTTTGACGAAATTGAGAAAGCGCATCCGGATGTTTTCAACATTCTTCTGCAAGTTTTGGATGAAGGCCAGTTAACCGATAGCTTGGGACGCAAGGTAGATTTTCGCAATACTATTCTGATATTGACAAGCAACGTTGGTACGCGGGACATCAAAAAGAACATTTCCATGGGTTTCACTCAAGGAAAAGATGACGCAGAGCATGATGTGATGAGAGAAAAAATCGAATCGGAAATGAAGCGATTGTTCAATCCCGAATTTATTAACCGGCTTGATGAATTGATCTTTTTCCGGCGTCTAAAGAAAAAAGAAGTCGTCAAAATTGTTGAGCTGCTTATCGAAGAAATGACCGAGCGGCTGCTTGAGCATAGCATTACCCTGGAGTTAACCGACGGCGCCAAGGAATTTATTGTTGCCAATGGCTATGATCCAATCTACGGTGCGCGCCCGCTTAAACGGGCGATTCAGAAATATATCGAAGATCCTCTGGCGGACGAAATTTTAAAAGGTCGTTTTGCCGAAGGGTCAGTAATAAAAATAAAAATGAAAAATCGCAATGAATTAAGTTTTACTGAAGTGAACACCAATAAAGATATCGATGTCGAGGAAAAAGAGCAAGAGGAAGAAAAAGATTCTTGATCCATGTCGCTTAATTGGCAAAAAAAATCCCGGTAGAATATAGTCCTACCGGTTTTTTTTCTTTAGTAAAACAGTCATTTATTCGCTTTTATTCTCTTTCATTTTTCTCTTCCTGGCCATTCTTTTTATCATTTGTTTTATCTAAATGTCGCGATGCTTCTTCTAAAAGCTCTTTTTCCCGCGGCGTTAGGCTTTCATAACCTCGCCGATTGATTTTATCTAATAATTCGTCAAGTACTTTGTGATAAGATTTTTCATCCTTTTTCGAATCCTTTGAAACATCTGTTAAAAAGGGTCTTTTTTTTTAAAGAAATTTCGAAAATAATTTTGCCCGATCCCCCAATGGGCATACTGATGACGCAAATAGAAAAAACCCGCAACCAGGCCGCCAAGGTGCCCGATATGAGAAATGCCATCCTGATTCGGCAGCCACATAAACTCCAATAAACCGATAAAAAGAACAAAATACTTCGCTTTTACCGGAAAAAGAAAATAGACATAAATCTCCCGATCGGGAAAAAACAAAGCATAAGCAGCTAAAATGCCAAAAACCGCGCCTGAAGCGCCAATTGTTGGTACGCTTGATCCTAAATTCCACAGAAAAATGGTTGCACCGGCAGCAGTCCCGGTTAAAAAATAATACTTTAAAAATTCTTTTGATCCCCAAATGCCTTCCAATTCGCGTCCAAACATCCAAAGTACAAACATATTTATCAAGATATGACTAAAACCACCGTGTAAAAACATGTAGGTAGCCAACTGCCAAATGTAAAATTGGCCGACAACCAAACTTGGGACAAGCCCAAATAAATAATCAAATGCCGTAATATAACTCACATCCCGTATTCTCTGGTATGCATCCGGCAAAAACCACACGAGCATGTCATTTAAATTATAAGCAATAAATTCTTGAAACAGAAATACGGCGGCTGTCGCGAGCAGAATATTTTTGACCGCGGGTGTTATCAAATCAGAACCTTGCTGGGAATACATTAAATGATCCTTATACTTTAATTCTTAATATGCCTTTGCGAAAATAACTCGCTGGTTACTTTTTTCACCGCTGATAATGCATTTACCTTCTTCTTTTGTCTCCCCGTCAAGGGGGATGCATCGAATGGTAACGCCCATTTCTTGTTTGACCTGTGCCTCAATTTCCGTGGAACCATTCCAATGACAGAGTGCAAATCCGCCGTGGATTTCCGGGTTTTTGCGATTCCTTGGGGTAAAAAAATCGTAAAAATCGTCTTTCGAATCGATCTTTACAGTATGCGCCTCACGGAATTCAACCGCTTTTTCATACATTCTACGCTGAATGTCATCCAAAATATCCACAACATTTGCGATAAATTCACTTTTGGGTAAGGTTTGTCGCTCGCGGTGGGGATAATCTCTTCGACCCGCAAACACCATATTTTCTTCAACTTCGCGTTTGCCGATTTCTAAACGAATGGGAACACCTTTTTTAATCCATTCCCATACTTTTTTCCCGCCTCGGCCTTCCCGTCGGTCGATCTCAACGCGTACGGAATTGCCATGATAACTCACCGAAGCTAATTCGCGTTTTAAGACTTCGCAATAATCCATAATTTGGCTGCGGGTACTGTCATCATGCACAACCGGGAGGATGACAATATGTGACGACGCCAGTTTTGGTGGAACAATCAACCCGTCATCATCGCCATGCGCCATGATCATGGCGCCAATCAAACGTGTGGAAACGCCCCAGGAAGTTGTCCAGGCATATTGTTCGGTTCCGCTTTCATCGAGAAATTTGATGTCTGCTGCTTTGGAAAAATTTTGACCCAAGAAATGCGACGTCCCCGCTTGCAACGCTTTTCGATCTTGCATCATCGCTTCAATACAATAAGTGCTGACCGCGCCGGGAAAACGCTCACCTTCGGTTTTTTCACCTTTTACTACGGGAATCGCCATATAGTTTTCGGCAAAATCGGCATAAATATCGAGCATTTGCCGGGTTTCTGCTAAAGCTTCATCGGCAGTTGCGTGAGCGGTATGTCCTTCTTGCCAAAGGAATTCGGTCGTGCGTAAAAATATTCGGGTACGCATTTCCCACCGCACGATATTTGCCCATTGATTAATCAACAACGGCAAATCGCGATAAGATTGAATCCATTTTGCGAACATCTCGCCAATAATGGTTTCGGATGTCGGACGCACAACCAACGGTTCTTCAAGCTTACCCGCCGGTTTCAGCCCGCCTTTCTCGTCAGCTTCAAGGCGATGGTGCGTTACAACGGCGCATTCCTTGGCAAATCCTTCCACATGGGCCGCTTCTTTTTCCATAAAACGCAGCGGGATAAACAACGGAAAATAAGCATTCCGGTGCCCTGTGTCTTTGAACATTTTATCCAGCACATGCCGCATGTTCTCCCAAAGACTATAGCCCCACGGCTTGATCACCATACATCCCCGAACAGGGGAAATTTCAGCCAAGTCCGCCGCCCGGATGACTTGTTGATACCATTCCGGATAGTTTTCGCTTCTGGTTGGCACGATTGCGGTTTGCGCCTTTTTTGCCATTTATTCACCTTCTATTAAAACAATTTCTGTACAATAACAATTTTAAATATACAAGATTTCGTGGCAAAAAGCTTGTGGTTCTGAAAATTTTCAACCTAATTTTTCGCCATTAAATGCTAAAGGAAGCAAGGCGTCAATTGTTTTGACGATCTTCGCCCCATCTTCAGCATACATAACAACTTTAATATTGGGCGCAAAGTCCATTAACACCTGACGGCAGGCGCCACACGGCGGGCAAGGTCCTTTGCTGTCAGCTAAAATGTAGATCCGTTTGAATGCCCGTTTACCATCCGTGAGCGCCTTAAATAGCGCAACGCGTTCGGCACAAATTGTTAGCCCATAAGAACTGCTTTCGATATTTATGCCTGTAAAAAATTCTCCTTCTGTTGTTTCTAAAACGGCCGCCACGTGAAATTTCGAATATATTGCCAGGGCGCCTTGTTTTGTCTCTTTTAAAAGCCGGAGTATTTCTTCATTGGTCATTTTACAACCTCAGTTTGACTTCATAACTCTTCAGGTATTTGTGTAGCACCAATAAATTGAAAACACACTATTATTCGAGATAATGTCTGGATTTAAATTT
>CAYVDX010000449.1:0-4137 GCA_964450485.1 uncultured Calditrichaceae bacterium | reverse complement strand
GATCCGGCAAGCGTCAGTTTTATCGACACGGTTTTTGCGCTCCGCAAGCCGGGCGCGCCGCTGACCGAAATCGCGGTTTCCCGCAAGGTGCAAACCGATTCATTCACGGTGTCCAACGGCGACACAATTTGGTTTGCTCGTGAGGATGAAACCTACAGCTACCGAATTACCGTGATCAACCGCGGAACCGTGACCGCGCAAAATGTCGTGCTGCGCGACATTCTGCCCGATTCCGTGAACGGCGCCAATTTCAACGGCGGCGATACATTGGTTTGGAATCTCGGCAATCTGCCGCCATCGGCGGACACCTCTTTCACGCTCAATCCCACCGTGGTGAGCAAAATTCCCTTTGAACCGTTCCCGCTGAGAAACGTGATTCTTGCGCAGGCGGACAACGGCGATCCGGCAAGCGTCAGTTTTATCGACACGGTTTTTGCGCTCCGCAAGCCGGGCGGGCTGACCGACGTTTCCGTCACCACCATCGTGCAAACCGATTCCTTCACGGTTTCCAACGGCGATACCACCTGGTATGTGCAAACCGGCGACACCTTTTGCATTACCATCCGGGTGAAAAACGAAGGCGCGATTATTGCCGAAAACGTGGTGCTGACCAACATTTTGCCCGATTCCGTGTTTGGCGACACTTTCGGCAGCGGCGACACGCTCACCTATGACCTCGGCAACATGCCGCCCTTTGCAGATACGTCGATCACTTTCTGCGCCATTGTCAACGACGATCTGCCGTCCGATCCGTTCCCGCTGACCAACACCACCATTTTGACGGCGGATAACGACGATCCCAACGGCCCCGGCCCAAACACGGCTGTCGATACGATCTTCGCCGTTCCATCGCCGCCGGAAGTCACCGACATCACCGTCACAACGATTGTACACAGCGATTCATTCAGGGTTGACAACGGCGACACCACCTGGTACGTGGCTGCCGGCGACACCTTTTGCGTCACCATTTTAGTGAAAAACAACGGCGGCATCATTGCCAAAAACGTGGTGCTGACCAACATTTTGCCCGACTCGGTGTTTGGCGATACTTTTGGCAGCGGCGACACGCTCACCTGGAATCTCGGGGATTTGCCGCCTTTTGCCGACACATCGATTACCTTCTGCGCGGTGGTCAGCGAAGACCTGCCGTCCGACCCGTTCCCGCTGACCAACACCACCATTTTGACCGCGGATAATCGCGATCCCAACAGCGACAACACCGCCGTGGACACGCTTTTTGCGTTTATTCCGCCGACCCCGCTCACCGACATCTCGGTCGTCAAACGGGTGCGCACGGATTCCTTCCAGGTTGACGGCCCTGATACCAGTTGGTTTGTGGACAGCGGCGAAAATTTGACTTATTTCATCACCGTCAAAAATGAAACCCGCCATCCCGCGATCAATGTTGTGGTGATCGACCGGCTCCCGGCAGTGCTGACCCCGGACGAGAATTCCTTCCGGCCGGCCGGCATTTTGGAAGGCGATTCCATCACCTGGACGCTGGGCACATTGGCCGGGTTTGAAGTGCGGACGCTCCGTTTTGACGCGGCGATTCCCGAAAACATGCCGCCCGGTAACAACGAAATCGCCAATACCGCCGTTGCCCAGGCGGATAACCAGGATTCCAGTTCAACCAGCAGCAACACCTCCATCAGCACGGTGTTTAACAACGTGCAACCGTTGCGGGAAGGCTGCGAATTTTTCACGCTGGACGTCAACGTTTATGAGCCGGGCAGCGGGCAGCTCCTGGGCATCAATTTTGAGCTGAAAATCAGCCGGCGCGTTCGCCTCGATTTATTGGACATCAGCGGCTACCGCGTCACCAAACTGTATGAAGAGAATTTCAACGCCGGGGTCATCCGCCGGGAATGGAACGGCTTGACCGAAGACGGACAACCGGTGGGCAGCGGCGCCTACATTGTCACCATGCGCAGCGCCGACGGTGAATTAATTTGCTGGAAAAAAGTAATTATCAGACGATAAAAAATTTTGAAATTGGATTGAACGACGCCATGTTAAAAAATGTATGGAAATATTTGTTTATCTTGATGTTAAGTATCTTGCTCATGCCAGCGGGAAGCAGCGCGCAAATTCGCACCGGCAACGGTTTTTTGACAATTTTGCCCGGGGTTCGAAACCAGGGGCTTGCCGGGTGCTACACCGGCGTCATCGATGAAATGCACACGCTTTACGCCAATCCCGGAGCCGCCGGCTTTTTGCGGGAATGGCAATGGGCGACCTCATACACCGAGTGGATTGCCGACACCTACAGCCTTTCCTGGCTGGCCGGAAAGCAAATTGCCACGCCGTGGAGCCAAAAAACCCACTTCGCATTGGGCATTCACTACCAGGGCGTGCGCGATTTTAACAGCACCGGCAATGCGAACATCGCTACTGCGTCGGCAAACGATGCGCTTTTCACGTTGAGCGTGGGAAACCCGTTGAACGCCATTTCCAAAAACATTTCCCTGGGCACGAACATTAAATATTTTCGCAGCGATTTGGACGGCTTGACGGCCAGTTCCTTCATTTTTGACCTCGGCCTGCTGTATCGCTCCAACCGCTTCCGGATGAATTTTTTCAATTTTGATTACGGTTATTTTTCCGCCGGCGTCGCGGTGGATCAATTGGGAAAATCGCTCAAATTTATCGCCACGGAAACGCCGCTGCCCCGGACGTTCCGGGCCGGCGCCGCCCTGAACATGGGGTCGCACAAGGGTTTGCAGATTCAGCTTGCCGGTGATTATCAAAAAGTGCGCGACGAAATCGGGCGCTTTAGCCTGGGCGCGGAAGTGACCTGGCGATACCTGTTGGGCATTCGCGGCGGGTACAATTTTAACGATCATTTGCTCAGTAAATTTTCCCTGGGATTGAGTTACCGGCTGGGCAACATAAAGCCGCTGCCCGGCAAAAAGAAGGCTTTGCGTCTCGATTTTGCCTATCTCGAAGGCAACGATTTTTTCTCGGCGCCGTTGCGCGGCGGCATCAATCACTATCCGGTCGGCCCGGAAAAATTCGATATCACTGCCAGCCCGGAAGTTGAATCTTATGAACCCGCCGACCTTATTTCCCTGGCGTGGGAAACCTCGAATGATCCCGATTTGTATGACGATGTAAATTACGTCCTGCTCCTTGCCAAAGACGACCGCACGGCATTGGATGAAATGGTTGCGCAAGCCGATGAAGACCAGGATTTGGCGTTTCGTTTAGCGAATGACAATGGCGGCGGAGAAGGCGCGCTGCGCTGGTTTGCCGCGTTTAATGAGGACCCGAATCTCCACGCGCCCAACCATTTGCTAATGCCGGAAACCGAGCATCAACCCGGCGATTATTATTGGACCGTGCTGGCCTACGACCGCGACGGTCATGCCCGCGCCGCGGAAAAAACCGGGCATTTTCGCATCATTAAATATACGCCGCCACCACCACCGCCACCCATCGCCAAATACGATCTGCAGGTGACTAAAACGGCCATCGTTCAGCCCTTGCGGCCCAAGGTCCATTTTAATTTTAATAAATACACCCTCACCACTGCCGCGAAACGCCAGTTGGACATTCTCGGCGAAGCGCTCAAGTCGCCGGATTTGGCAGATGTGTTTATCAAGCTTGGCGGTCACACCGACCAACGCGGCCGGGCGGCATATAACCAAAAGCTCTCCCGCGGACGGGTAAACAGTGTAAAGCGGTATTTTGAACAGGCCCATCACATTGTTGCAAATCGCATTTTTGCCCACGGCTACGGCGAGAAATTTTTGCTGAACGATGCGAATAAATTTAGCGATAAAGCGCAACAGGACTCCATCCACACCCTGAACCGCCGGGTGGATATTTACCTGCTCGAACGCGCGGATTTCGATACCACCAATCGCCCCATCCGCGATGAACAAATGGTCAAGGCGGTTTTCCAGGGTGATCCCATTTATTATCAATTGGAAATCGCAAACAACGGCCCGGACACGGCAAAAGCGGTGACGATCTCGGAAACAGTGCCGGCGGGCGCGAAATATTTACCGGAAAAATTCATCGCGAACATTCAACCGGACGCCGCGTCAACGCAGGGCGATTCATTGATCTGGCGTTTCGAGGCCTTGCCGGCGGGCGCGTCCGTTCGCATCAAATACGCGCTAATCGTTGACG
>CAYVDX010000448.1:0-4143 GCA_964450485.1 uncultured Calditrichaceae bacterium | reverse complement strand
CGGATGATTTTTGATAAACGTTTGCATCAGGTGATAGCATTCCGGATCATCGATGACTTCCACTGTTACGCCGCGTGATTTGAGCAGCGTTTCTTCGCCCATAAAGGTGCGATTTTCGCCGATGACGACCCTCGGGATGCCGTAAAGCAGAATCGCGCCAGAGCACATTGGACAGGGGGAAAGCGTGGTGTAAATGGTGCATTCCCGGTAAACCGAGGCAGGCTGCCGGCCACTGTTTTCCAGCGCATCCATTTCCCCGTGCAGCGTCACGCTGCCATTTTGCACGCGCCGGTTATGCCCCCGCCCGATGATTTTGCCGTCATGCACCAGCGCCGAGCCAATGGGAATCCCGCCTTCGGAAAGCCCTTTTTTCGCTTCGTCAATCGCCGCTTTTAGGAAAGTGTCCATGAATCATATCTCGTTTAATGATAGAACAATTTAAATCAATCTTTTGAGAATTTCAATAAAAGGATTGTGTATTTGACTGTGGAAAGCCGCAAAAAAGCCGCATAAAAATTTCTTGATATTTCGTACGCTTTTGCGTACTATTAAACAATTTATAAACATGAGGATGATATGAAATCCATTTTAATAACAAAAGCCCGCGAAAAATTATATAAACTTTTGGATGATACCGCAGATTCACACGAGCCGGTTCAAATTATTGGTAAAAGAAATAATGCCATACTTATATCCGAAGATGATTGGCGCGCGATTCAGGAAACCTTGTATTTATTATCCATTCCCAATATGCGAGAGTCGATTCGCGATGGGCTTAACACCCCTTTAGAGGAATGTTCTGAGGAATTGGAATGGTAATATGGAAACTTGTTTATACAAAACAAGCCCTCAAAGATGCAAAGAAATTGAATTCATCGGGTCTCAGATCCAAAGCCGAGCAAATTTTAAAAATTTTAGAAACCGACCCTTTTCAAACACACCCACCGTATGAAAAACTAATTGGTGATTTAGCGGGCGCCTACTCGCGTCGAATTAATATTCAACACAGAATCGTTTATCAAATTTACAGGGATGAAATGATCGTAAAAATAATTCGAATGTGGACGCATTATGAATGAGTAAAAGGAAATCAGCTACAAAAATCCTACAATTTCACACACACATTCTTCGGCTCGGTAAAAAAACGCAGCGCCTCAAAGCCGCCCTCGCGACCGACGCCGGCGCTTTTCATGCCGCCAAACAGGGTGCGCAAGTCCCGCAGCATCCAACAGTTAATCCAAATAATTCCTTAAAGTGTCAAAAGGGAACATATTAATTGCAATGAATACCGTTGCACGTTATATTGAGACATGATCAAAAGTTTTAAGCAATCATGGCTTGAGAAATTTTGGAATACCGGAAAACATAAACACGTGCCGCCATTTCTGAAAGATCGGTTGATGAGAAAGCTGACGATATTAGAAAATGCAAAAGAATTGAAAGACTTAAGTTCTCCACCTTCAAATCACTTGCATTCCTTACATGGGAATCGAAAAGGTCAGTGGACAATATCCGTTAACGGCCCCTGGCGATTATGCTTTAAATTTGAAGATGGCGATATATTTGATGTAGAATTAACGCAATACCATTAGATAAGGAGGATATTATGTTACCGAAAAACAGACGCCCCATTCATCCCGGGGAGATACTCAGGTATGAGTTTCTGGAGCCGTTGAATATGACGCAACAGCAACTTGCCGACGCAATTGGCGTGACCCGGGTGCGGATTAATGAAATAATTCTGGGGAAGCGGGCGATTACGCCCGATACGGCATTCCGGTTGGGAAAATTTTTAAATACCACGCCGGATTTTTGGATCGGCATGCAAATTGATTTAGATATGTGGGATACGCTGCAACAGTTTAAAGATGAATATGAAAAAATTCATTCAGTCGTGAAAAACGATACCTTGTCGGATGTTTGACATTTTGGAAATCATTGCTGATAAAGAAATCCCGCCCAAAAACCCTACAATTTTACACACACATTCTTTGGCTCGGTGAAAAAACGCAGCGCCTCAAAGCCGCCCTCGCGACCGACGCCGGAGCTTTTCATGCCGCCAAACGGGGTGCGCAAGTCCCGCAGCATCCAGCAGTTAATCCAGATAATGCCGGACTTTAGCTGCCCGGCCATGCGGTGCGCGCGGGTGAGGTTTTCCGTCCACAAAGTGGCCGCCAGACCGTAGGGTGTGCTGTTGGCCTGTTTCAACACCTCGCGCTCGTCATCGAAAGGCATGAGCGTTACAACGGGGCCGAAGATTTCCTCCTGGTTGGTCCGGCAAGCGGGAGAAAGCCCCTCGATGATGGTGGGTTGAACAAACCACCCGTCCGCGCAGCGGCCCTTGGGTTTTACTTCGTCGCCGCCGCAGAGAATTTCGCCGCCTTCTTCTTTCGCTAATTGGATATAGCTGAGAATTTTTTCCTTGTGCGCTTTGGAAACCACCGCGCCTTGCAGCGTGTCCTCCCGCAGCGGGTCGCCGACATGCAAATCGCGGGTGTATTGGACAAAATCTTTTTTGAAGCGTTTGTAAATGGCGCGTTCCACAAAAATACGCGAACCGCACAGGCAAATTTGTCCCTGGTTGGCAAAGGAAGACCGTAGCGTGGCGTCCAGCATTTCGTCGTATTTGCAGTCGGCAAAAATGATGTTGGGGTTTTTGCCGCCCAATTCCAGCGAGATTTTTTTGAACATCGGCGCGGCAACGCGGGCGATTTCCGCGCCGGTTTGGGTGCCGCCGGTAAAGGAAATGCACCGGACGTCCGGGTGCGCGACAATTGCCTGCCCGGCTTTGTGACCGTAACCGTGAACGATGTTCAGCACGCCGTTTGGCAAACCGGCCTGTTGACAAATTTCCGCTAACAAAAACGCGGTCATCGGGGTGATTTCCGAGGGTTTGGCCGCCACGCAATTTCCGGCGGCCAACGCCGGGGCAATTTTCCAGGTGAACAAATAAAGCGGCAGATTCCACGGTGAAATGCACCCGGCCACGCCGATGGGATTGCGCAAAGTATAATTGATGGCTGTATCTTCCATGGCGTGGGATTCGCTGGCGAAATGCAAAATAGCCGTGGCAAAAAAGTGAAAATTGCTGGCTGCCCGGGGAATATCCACGCTTTTGGAGAGCCACAGCGGCTTGCCGTTGTCGTTGGTTTCCGCCATTGCCAGGCGTTCCAAATTTTCGTTGATCAATTCGGAGATGCGCAACAGCAAACGCGCGCGTTCCTGCGCCGGGGTTGCCGACCATGCCGGAAACGCCTTGCGTGCTGCTTTGACGGCGCGATTCACGTCGCGCTTGTCGGAATCCGGCGTGAGCGAATAGACCTGCCCGGTTGCGGGGTTATAATTGTTGATATACTTTCCCGACGCCGGCGGCAGAAAATCGCCGTTGATGTAGTTTGATATTTTTTTCAATCGATTTGCCGTTTATCGCAATAATCGTTCTAATAAAATGGTTTCCAGATCCCTTCGACTGTCCAACACCGCGGTAACATAAACGATATTTTTTTCGATTCGGTAGATGATTCTCCAGGGTTTTTCAATAATTTCACGATAAATAAATACCCCGACATGTAATAATTCGGGAACCCATCTCCCGCCTGCGGGAAATGTTTCCAAATTCACCGCTTTTCGCTTAATTCTGTTCGCTGTTTTTCTTGCCGAAGTAAGATTGTCGGCTGCGATATATTCAATAATTTCGATAAAGTCCCTTTTTGCCGTCTCTGTCCAAATAACGTCATAATGTTTCTGTTTACTCAACTTTAGACTCCAAAAGCCTGTCTATTTCTGCAAAGACATCCGATTGTGCATGTCCTTTTCCTGATTGAATATCGCTCTCGCCCTGAACCATGAGTTTTAACATGTAAAGCGCATCGAGAAATTTTTGATATTGGGTGATATCCTGAACAATCGCTACAGCGGCGTCGTTTTTTGTTAAAATCAATGGTTGGCGTGTCGCACTCAGATTTTTAACAAATTGATTCGCATTGGATACGAACTTGTTGAGACTGATGATTTGTTTATTTTGCATTTAAGTTCCTTTGCCTTTTTTCCTGAAATTCAGTACCGGACACTTTTTAATCGAGGGCTGTATTACATGAATTTGAAGCAGAGCATTTCTGAAAATCGTGTTGCAATCCCGGCGCT
>CAYVDX010000447.1:0-4168 GCA_964450485.1 uncultured Calditrichaceae bacterium | reverse complement strand
TGTTGCATTACCACAAAATGCAGGGCATGGGGACGCTGGCCGGGGGTATTGCTCATGATTTTAATAATATTTTGGGTATCATTAAAGGGCATGCAGCCTTGCTGAGAGCCGGTAATCTTGCGGAAGCAGACGCGAAAAAAAGCCTCCGGGCGATCCGCCATTCGGTCAATCGCGGGGCGCATTTGGTCAATCAAATTTTGACATTTGCCCGAAAGGCGCAACTTGATTTTCGGGCTGTCGATGTAAACAGCGTGATTCGCGAAAATATTGATATGCTCACCGGCACGTTTCCGCGAACCATTAATTTTGAATTAGCATTAAACGAAAATCTTCCCCCTGTCTGGGCAGACCAGGGACAACTCCATCAGGCATTGCTGAATTTATGCATCAATGCCCGAGACGCCATGCCAACCGGTGGAACCATTCACATGTCAACGACAATCATTTCAGCGGCGAACATTCAGCGAAAATTTTCAAACGCGGCAGACAGCGATTATATTTGCATCTGCATCAGCGATACCGGCAGCGGGATGGACAGCGAAACCAGGGAACGCCTTTTCGAGCCATTTTTTACCACAAAAAACCCTGACCAGGGAAACGGCCTGGGACTTTCGGTTGTTTATGGCATTGTCACCGGGCATTTTGGGTTTATTCAGGTCGAAAGCGCGCCGGGCGAAGGCACGAAATTCTATCTTTATTTTCCCAAAACGAGCGAGGAAATTGTCATTGAGCAGCCGCCCGAAGAAGTCGATAAGCCACTGGAAGGGCGGGAAACCATTCTCATTGTGGAAGATGAAGAAATGCTGGTTGAACTGTTGGAAATGGCATTTACCAGCAATGGTTATTCCATCCTGGTTGCCCGGGACGGGATCGAAGCCGTTCAAGTTTATGAAAAAAATAAAGATAAAATCGATTTGATTTTTTCGGATTCGCGCCTGCCGCGGTTGGACGGTTGGAAGGCTTTTGAGAAAATACGGGAAATCAACCCACAGGTAAAAGCCGTTTTTGCCAGCGGATTTCTGGATCCCGAACTAAAGGTACAATTAGATGAACAAGGCGTCAATACGTTTGTCCACAAACCGTACTCACCTTTGGATGTTCTGAAAACCGTTCGGGAAACGTTAAATAAAACGTAAGTTGTCTATTTACTGGAGCATTGCTAAATGCCCGCGTCAAAATCGCAAAAAAAGCCTTCTTCCCCTAAAAAACGCACCCAGACAAACGCCCAAAAAACCAAAGCCGCTAAATCACAGCTCTCACGTTTGAAAACCCTGGAAGCGGAACGTCGCAAACGCGCTGAAGAAGCCCTGCTTGAATCGGAAAAACGTTTTCGCACATTGATTGAAAACATGCGGGAAGGCGTCATCATTGTCAATAATGATGATTGCATACAATTTGTCAATCAACGTCTTTGTCAAATGCTGGGTTATGAGGCGGCAGCGCTTATCGGACATGTGGGCTACCAGATTTTTTTTAATGCAGATGAGCAGGAAATTATCCGCGCGAAAAATCAACTGCGCAAGCAAGGAATATCTGATCAATACGAAATCAAAATGCGCAAAAAAAACGGCAAGGCGTTATGGGTGCTGATCAGCGGCGCGCCGATTGTCGATGCGGATGGAAATGTGACCGGCTCATTCGGCATTATCACGGATATTGATAAGCGTAAACAAGCCGAGACAGCCCTTCAGCAGGCGCGGCAGGAGTTGGAAAAACGCGTTTGGGAAAAAAGCGAAGATTACGAACAGGCAAAAGCATCGCTTCAAAAAGCCAAGGATGAGCTGGAAATGCGCGTGGCGGAACGCACGGCGGCGCTTTCGCGCGCGAATGAAAATCTACTTCAGCAAATTGGGGAACGGCAGCTTGCGGAGGAGCAACTAAAGCAGAGTGAAAAACGCTATCGACTTCTATTTAACAGCGGTAACGACGCTATTTTTGTGTATCAAATCTCCCCGCAAAATAAAGTGAGTAACTTTATAGAAATCAACGATGTTGCCTGTAAAAAGCTGGGATTTAGCCGAAAGGAATTATTAAAGCTTTCTCCCACGAAACTGTCGCTGTCGTTTGATGAGGAACAAGCCGCCCGGCTTATGAAAAAGCTACTAAAAGAGCGACACACATTGTTTGAAGATTTATTTTTAACCAGAGCCGGGGGCATTATTCCGGTGGAAATTAGCGCTCACCTTTTTGAATTTAATGAAAAACCGGCCATCATGGCGATTGCCCGGGATATTACCTTGCGCAAACGGGCACAGGAACAAATCCGAGAGCAAGCCGCATTGCTTGACAAAGCTCAGGACGCCAT
Organism: uncultured Calditrichaceae bacterium; assembly: GCA_964450485.1. Classification (GTDB taxonomy): domain Bacteria; phylum Calditrichota; class Calditrichia; order RBG-13-44-9; family J075; genus JACKAQ01. The sequence goes on along the minus strand of CAYVDX010000447.1, from coordinate 1,863 downwards.
CCTGGCCTGCGATTTGAACGACTATATCATTTATTGGAATAAAAGCGCCGAGCGTCTTTACGGCTGGCGTTTTGAGGAAACCTTGGGCAACAATAGTTTTGACATGCTCTTCAGCCGCGCCTCATCCCAATACATCGAAGCGCGACGGGGCGTGCTTAAAAAAGGTGAATGGCAGGGTGAAATTCCCCAAATCACCAAAAACGGGAAAGAAATCATCGTTGAAAGCCGCTGGACGCTGGTGCAAACAAATAACAGCGAAGCAAAATCCATCCTGATTGTCAATACAGACATCACTGAAAAAAAGAAAATAGAAGCGCAATTTCTGCGTTCCCAACGAATGGAAAGTATCGGCGCCTTGGCCGGTGGCATTGCTCATGATCTGAATAATATTTTCGCGCCGATTATGACTGCCGTGCAAATCTTGCAGGTGCGCTTCGTCGATGATCAACGCAGCCAGCGCATTTTGAACACGATTGAGTCAAACATTAAACGGGGCGCGGATATGGTGAAACAAATTCTCACCTTTGCCCGCGGCGTTGAAGGGGAACGGGTTCCACTACACGTCAATCACCTGATTTACGAGCTGGAAAAAATTGTTTTGGAAACGTTTCCAAAATCTATTACGATTCAAATTATCGATCAGGATGACCCGTGGACCGTTTCCGGCGACGCAACCCAATTGCACCAGGTGCTGCTAAATCTCTGCGTAAATGCCCGGGATGCCATGCCGCATGGCGGTGTGTTAAAAATCGTTGTTCAGAACGTTTCCCTCGACGAAGAATTTGTGCGCACACACATTGAAGCCCGGGTCGGCGATTATGTCGTCATTAAAGTCATAGATTCTGGCGTCGGCATCCCCGATGAAATCATCAATAAAATCTTTGAACCGTTTTTCACCACAAAAGAATCGGGAAAAGGCACGGGGTTGGGGCTTTCCACGGTCATCGCCATCGTCAAAAGTCATGACGGGTTTGTCACCGTTGACAGCCGCATGAATGAAGGTTCTACTTTTGAGGTTTATCTTCCGGCGTCAAAAACGGAAAGCCTGCTGGAACCGCCCGATAATGACATCCAATTGCCGATGGGAAATGGAGAATTGATCCTGTTGGTGGATGACGAAACATCCATTTTGGACATTACCAAGGAAACACTGGAAACATACGGATTTACGGTGATGTTAGCCCGTGACGGCGCGGAAGCCGTGGGCATTTATGCCCGGAACAAAGCGGAAATAGCGCTTGTTATTACGGATATGATGATGCCGGTGATGGATGGAATTTCTACGATTCGCGCGCTGCGCAAAATTAATCCGGAAATCAAAATCATTGCCTCCAGCGGTTTTCTCGAAGATGCAAATATTACCCAATTTGTTGACAGCAGCATGGAGGCTTTCCTGCACAAACCCTACACGGCGGAACAACTTTTAACCTTGATTCACCGCCAGCTTCACGAAAAAAATGCGTGAAAATATTCCGGCTTCCGGTTTCGAGAACTGTTTCAATCCGCTTGAAAATCACTCATTCTTTCATCATAAATTACCCAGTTGATCATTGCCCAGTCGAACCCCTTGTTTTGGAGGTGACGAATCAGTTTCTCCAACCGTTTTTGTTTTTGCAACCGGCTGTTTTTGCGCAAAAATTTTTGCGCAATTTGCTTGATGATCTGTTCCTGTGGTTGTTTTTCAAAAATTTCATCCAAAACCGGCTGAAAAATTTCCGGGGAAACGCCGCGCTTCAACAGTTTCTCCTTCAGCAGATTTTTCCCGCAGGGCCGTAGCAGCAATTCGTTTTGAGTAAACAATCGGGAAAATTGTTGATCGTCGATTAAACCCACGCGCTCCAAATCCCGGAGCGCGGTTTCAAT
>CAYVDX010000446.1:0-4179 GCA_964450485.1 uncultured Calditrichaceae bacterium | reverse complement strand
ATATTGGCCCTATCATCGCGGTTATGGCAGTTATGGCTATGGTTGGTACGGCAATTATCGCTTTTTGGATGGCACGCTGATTATTGACGTCATCGATCCGGCGACCAGTGAACTGGTTTGGCGCGGTTGGTTTTCCGGCATCATCAAACGCGATCGCACTATTGACGAAAAAGAGTTAGACAAAGCCGTAAAAGAAATTCTGAAACAATTTCCGCCTAATTGATCGCGAAAGGCGAGGAGTGAAGGGCGAAAAGCGAGGAGCGAAGAGAGAGGGGTAAAGGGAGAAGGGGAAAAATAAGCGGCAGAAAAGAAAATCCGTCATTCATGTCCCATGATTAAATTTTGACAACTCCTTATGCCTTTCATTCCTTACTTCTCACTCCTTGCCCTTCGCTTCTCGCCTTTCACCCTTCGCTTTTTCGCCCATCGTTCATCGCTTCTCGCCTTTCCTTTTTCCTCGCATCACGCCTCACGCGAAAAAACAGTAGCCTCAGCCGACGCTCCGCCGTATATTTTGCATCATCAGAGAAGCAAAATGAGGAGAAAACATGTCCACTGAAGCAGAAAAATTGACCCGCCCGGGCGTTGCGGCGCTGGATGAAATTTTAGGCAAGCCTTTCAAAGTGTTGGATGACGGGTTTATTCGCGTGGTTGATTACATGGGAAACGATAGCTCTGTTGTTCAGGCTGCGCGGGTCTCATACGGGGCCGGCACCAAAAAAGTCAGCCAGGATCGCGGGTTGATCCGCTATTTGCTTCGCCACCGGCACACCACGCCGTTTGAGATGTGCGAAATAAAACTCCATTTGCGGGTGCCGATGGATTGCTGGCGGCAGTGGATCCGGCATCGCACGGCCTGCCTGGCAGAGGGGACAGATATTTATTTTGATTTACCGGGAGGAATTGAGCGTCGCGGCAATCAATTGTATAAGCTCAAAATTGAGGAGATTTGGGAGCGTTTTCAGCCTACTCAAAATAAAATCCGCCCGGACAAACAAAGAGATCCTTTTTTCAAGCGAGATCGCGTCAAAGCAATGTTTTTAAGACAAATGAATGAAGACACCCTCGCGATCAGGCATACCCGAATTGTAAATGTCTATCAAAATGGGCGGAAACCGGTTTTTCGCATTACCCTTGAAGATGGCAAAAAAATTGAAGCAACCAATGACCATCAATTCTATTTTCGCGACGGCTGGAAAACCCTGAAACAGGCGACCGGATTGGTTGAACAGAATGGAAAAGCGGTTTGGAATCATGGTGAATATCATGTTTATGTGAACGGTGTAGATGTTGAAATACCAGCGCTTTACCAGGACGCTGAATGGCTGGATGAACAATACAATACGCTTAATCGAAAAATTGAGGACATTGCCGAAGATTGCGGCGTTAGCTATCACACCATCCGAAAATGGATCCGCAAACATGAAATTCAACACCAAAAAGGCGGGCGTTCCAAAACGCCGTGGAACAAGGGAAAACGCTACAAACTGGGCAACAGGGAATTATCGGAAAAATGGATTAAAACAAATCAGAAATCCCGGACCGGAGCTTCATCTAACTTTTGGAAGGGCGGGGTTTCGTCAGAAAGGGAAAATATTGGTCGCTGGACATCACAAATTGCGGCAAAAGTTCATAAAAAAAATGGCTGGACATGTCAACTGTGCCACCGGAGAGCCACTGTATTGCACTGTCATCATATCGTTCCGGTATGGGCAGATTTTTCTCTCGCCCGGGATGAATCGAATTTGACGACACTCTGCGCGGATTGTCATCGCGGTATCCACGGCAAGGAATTGGATTATGTCGAAATACTTGGCGGGCCGGCTAAAATTACAGAATGGAAGAAACGTCCGCGCAAAGCATGGAATAAATTAACGGTAGCCAGACCCGTAAAAATCGTCAAAATGGAATTTATTGGCAGCAAAATGACCTATGATTTAGAGGTAGAGGGCCCGCACCACAATTTCATCGCAAATGGCATTGTTACGCATAATTCAGTCAACGAATATAGCACACGCTATTCGATTGCCATTGACGCGGCGCAAACAACCGCGCCAAATGAATGGCGGCATCAGGCTGCCAACAATCGCCAGGGCAGCGCCGGTTTTTTGGATGAAAAAGACGGCGAGAAATTTACCCAACGCGAAGCGGAGTTGCAAAAACTCAGCCGGGAAATCTACGAAGAACGCCTTGACGCCGGCATTGCCCGCGAACAGGCCCGCAAGGATCTGCCCCTCTCGACTTACACCGAAGCCTACTGGAAAATCGACCTGCACAACCTGCTGCATTTTTTGGCATTGCGCATGGATCAACATGCCCAATACGAGATTCGCTGCTATTCCGAAATCATCGGCTACGAAATCCTCAGCCGCTGGTGCCCTTTGGTTTGGGAAGCTTTCTTGGATTACCGGGTTCATGCAAAAGGATTTACCGGCCCGGAAATCGCCATCATGCGGGCGCTGAATGCCGGAAATCACGAAAAAGCGCTGCAATTAGCCGTTCAATACAAATGGCTGCCGGAGGATCCGAATGCGCCGGTAAAACGCCATCGCGAGCGGAATGAGTTTGAGGAAAAATTAGAATTAATGAATCTGGAAATTCCCTGGAAAGATCGGTTGTAGAATAATTTGAGTGATAACAGATTTGGGACAACAATACCCGAAACGGTCTCGACCGTTCTCTACCAAATTGCCGGCATGCCTTATCTCAAAAATTCCTACCCATCTATTGGCTTGTGCGTTTTCGTCGATAATCCAAAATTGCCGGCAGGCAAATTTATCGTAAAAAAACGGACGAAAAGCGCAATGAAAACAGACCTGAAAAACGAGCAGCTCAAACAGATGCTCAAGGATATTCTCATCGAAGTGCTGGAAGAACGCCCGGATTTGTTAACCCGGTTGGTGGAAGATACGCTGGAAAATATTGCGATGGTCAACGCCATTCACGACGCAAAGGATTCGCCGTTGGTGAACAGGAATCAAATTATGACATTTTTTAAGGGAAATGTATGACGCTTGGATTCAGAGAGAGTTTTCACCGGGACTTGCAAAATTTGCAGGGGCAATACGTGCTGCGTGGTCTCAAATTGACCATTCGTCAGCTCGAAGCGGCGCAATCATTCGTGGATATCGGCAATTTACGCCCGCTCAACGATCGTAAAAAGTATTTTGCGATTTCTTTAGGTAACTACCGGCTGGGATTAAAATTAGAGAATAATACCGCAATTTTGGTGCGCGTATTGCATTATCGCGAATTGATGCGATATTACAATAAATGAAACCCATTCTTCCCTAAAAAAAAGCAGATAATTTTTGTGATTTAAAGATTTTTCTTGATAATTTGAGAAACAAAAATTATTTTATGGCGCTCAATCCGATATCACAAATCAACAAATGGCGTTAGATTGAGCAGCATAAATTCTGTTATATTAATTTTTACGAAGGAGTAGTTAAAATGAGTGATCGAGTTACAGGCACGGTTAAGTGGTTTGATGCCAAAAAAGGATTCGGGTTTATTACGAATGGCAGTGATCAAGATGTCTTTGTGCACTACAGTTCCATTCGTGATGACGGTGGATTTCGCACCCTTGAAGAAGGGCAGGAAGTTGAATTTACCCTTGGCGAATCAGAAAAAGGGCCTCAGGCGCAGGATGTTGCGCCAATATAAAACAAAAAAAAAATTGACAATAATTCGCGGCAGGCAGACGCTTGCCGCGTTTTTTTTGCCGAAAATAGCAGCGTCGCAGCACAAAAAAAGGCGGGACAATCGCCCGCCTTTGTGAGAGGTGGTTATGTTTTTAAAATACCAGACCCTTGAGTAACGCCGGGTCTCTTTAGCCTTCAACTTTCACATCAATCGCTTTCGGTTTCACTTCTTCCGCTTTGGGCAGCGTAATCGTCAACACCCCGTCTTTAAATTTCGCATCGATTTTGTTGTCCTTTACGCGGGTCGGCAGCATAAAACTGCGGCTGAATTTCCCATAGCTGCGTTCGACGCGATGATAATGGGTGTCTTTCTTTTCTTCCTCGCGTTTTTTTTCGCCCTCAATCACCAGGGTGTTTTCCCGGAAAGTGATATTCACATCATCTTTGGTCAGGCCCGGTAATTCCATTTTGACGACAAAATTGTCATTGTCTTCCGAAATATCCATGCCGGGCAGCCATTCGGATGTGTCAAAAA